>JBLNAN010000241.1:0-4017 GCA_050259355.1 Syntrophothermus sp.
AGGAGTAGCTACCTCCTGCCATATTCAGGTATATTGAAGTAAATTCCTTGTAACCAAATCCACACCCGAAGAAATCACTGAACGGGACTTCAACCGAAGGCGAACTTTCTTTATCCCAGTACATCCTGATCAGCATTTGACGAAGCATCGCGGGATCCTGATCTCCTATATCAAACCAAATCCTGGTGATAAGTGCCGGACCCGTGATAGCTGCAATGGTTTTGGTGGTCCCGGCCGGTATATTGATACTCGTGTTCCCGAGGCTGTCCTGGCTGGAAACCCTTAGCAACTTTGTGTTTTTTTCATTCGGGATCAGGTACGGGCTAAGAATATTGGTGATATCAGTACTATTGGATGTACATCCAAAAAATATCCCCGCCAGTAAGATCAGTAGTAGTTTATTGTATATTGTTTTCATGATTGAAAATGCGGACGCGAAATTACATTCTTATTTTGGATATTTCTCAATTAGTAATCTGGCAATGATGGAATCCCAAATGTAGTTGGAAGGACAGTTGAGCACCTCATTGTCAGGACTGTAAGATTCCCAGTAATTATGATTCTTCGAAAGCTGGGTTGTAACGCAAAGAATCATCTTGTCGGCCAGCTGATCAGCAAGCTCCTTATATCCATAACTTTTCAGGCCATCATATACCAGATAATCCCAGAGCAGCCATACGGGACCGTTCCATTTGCAGCAGTAATCCACATAAGGACTGTACCATTCATCACGGGCAGAAAGGGTAGGGATACCATATTTTCTCCAGAACCGGGTAGTATCCGTTAATGCAGTGACCAGCCTTGCGGCACGGTCTTTCGGTGCAACCCCTGCCCACAACGCCAGAAAGCCGATGATCTCCTGTCGTTTAAGATCTCTTGTCATGAAATAAAAAGAATGATCTCCTTTATTAACAGAATAGTAGAATCCGGATTGTTCATCCCACATCCTTTCGTTGACCAGCTTCGACGTATTTTCCGCTTTTTTATCCCATTCTTCTGCTTCCGACGATTTTCCCAGTTCTCTTGCCATCTTTGCCAGCGAACGTTCTTCCTTGATGACCATTAATGTCAGATCCAGACATTCGAGTTCGTCCGAAATATCCTCCTTATCCACTTCAAGATATCGTTCAGCTGACACCTGAAAAACTGCATTATACCAGTCTCTTACATTTTCAATTATTCCGTAAGGCCCCCATTCAAAAGTCCCGTCATGATCCTGGTCACGGTTTTTGATCAGCCAGTTTGTATATTTCACACCCGACCGGTAAGCATCATTCAGGAAATTCTTGTCATGGCTTTGTTTGTAAACTTCCCAGTTGATCCAGCTGAAGAATGGTGATGAGGTGGTGGACATGCCTTTATGAGGATAATCCTGTTTGCCCCGCGGACCATGCCGGTAAGCAATGAGTCCCGATGAATCCTGCTGTTCCATGTAGACCCGCTGCGAACCCTCGGCACTCTTCGCATCCAGGTAAACATATGACAACATGCTCAGGGATTCGTGCAGGACCTGGTGGCCGTGTCCCCATCCCCACAAGGGATTTCGTGAAAAAACATAAAAATTGTTCGTGGTTAGCCCGGTCGGGGGATACATGCATCCGCGAACCAGGTTAAAAGCGCCGACATAGGCAGTTTTTTCGTTTTTATTCGAAAAATTGATTCTCGGAATTTTACTGAAAAGCATCAGGTTATCCTCAAAAAAAGTGGTAAGCATAACCGTTTTAAGTCCTTCCATTTTTTGTAACAGGTTCTGCGGATCTTCCTTCTGGGCCTGAAATCCCCGAAGATACCTGAAAGTATAGGTCTCGCCGGGTCTCATCCTTTTCTTCATGTGAAGTGCTATGAAATCGTTCAATCCGTAACTCCTGCCATTCAGGGTATCCGTTCTGCGATCAGCATAAAAATCAGTTTTGATGATATTGTAGAAATCATTCATGTCGCCGAAATACCCGCCATGCGAATAGGAGGTATGGTTGGTCATGAAAATGTCGCGAACCCTGGTGGGATAACCATACTCCGTTTTCAGACTGCTGATCAGCCGGTAAGGAGATTCATATCGGTAGGTAAGAAAAGCACCGTGCAGGGTATCATAGCCGGTGATCATCAGGGAATCATTACCTGTTTCAAGAACCGGATAAACAGAAATTTCATGCGGAATTTTGCCCGTGTTCACGACTTCCATATCAACCAGCGCCACATCAGAACCGTATACCAGAAAAGTCTCTTTTACTTTGATATCCCGGAAGGGCATATACCGGATCACCGCCATATCGGGAAAGGAAAATTCTACAACAGGCTTGCTGTAAAATTCGGAAATTTTATTCACGACCACTTCATCGATTTTCCAGATCACGAACATCCTCCCCGACTGATCAGAGGAATAGCTCAGGGGCCCGCATCCGGAATAATAATCCATTTTGTAAGCTTTATCAGCATACAAGGCAGAACGTGACATTGCAGCGGCATACGTGGTATACAGCGGATCTTCGGCACCTGCATTCAAACGAAGGTAGGCGCTCAGTTCCTGGAAGGTCTGTGCATAAGAAATCAAAGGCATCAGGATGAAAAACAATATCTTTTTCATTTCATGAATGAGTTATTGGTTATCGTGAAGATCAATCAGGAACCTGGCAGCAATCCCCGCCCAGATATAGGTTTGATTCCAACCGGCCTGGTGATCATCAGGACTATAAAATTCCCAGAAGGTATGATCATTTTTAAGATGCCAGATCATGGTATTGATCACTCGGGAGACAAGAATTTTTGCACCCGTCGTATCCCCGTGATCAAGCATCCCCCTGAAAAGCAGATAATTCCATTGAACCCAAACCGGGCCGTTCCAGTAACCGATGGGATTGTAATATGATTCTTTCGCTGAAAGTGTACTTATGCCGTTCGGGCGCCAGAATTCCGCGGAATCCTTCATAACCTGCATCAGTCTTTCAACCTGCGCCGAATCAGGAATTCCTGCCCAATACGGAAGAAATCCTATGATCTCCTTTATCTTCAGATCATTGTCCTTCCGGAAGGTGAAGGATTGATTGTTTCTGTTGATGTTGTAGTACAAACCCGTGGATTCATCCCACATGAACCAGTTGATTTTGTCAGCTCTTTGCTCCCAATCTTTTTTCCATTTTTTGCTTTCCTGTTCCAGACCCAGTTCTTTGGCCATTTTTTCCAGCGATTTTGCTTCCATCACCAGCATCGAATTCACATCAGGTCCCTCGAAATTTGAAGGCCATCCCACCTGGTCCCAAACGGCCACCCTTGCATCCCTTACTGATTCCAGGGAAGCCTCACCACCCCATTCGCACAGCCCGTTGCTGTTGGAATCGCGAGAGGCAACATAAAATTCATAGAACTTTTTTCCCGATTCATATGCTTCCTTCAGAAAAGCCCTGTCTTTTGTGATTTTATAAATCTCATAATTCTCATAATTATACCAGGGTGCTGAAGAGGTAAAAGTACTGTCGTAGGGAATGGATTCATTCAGATAAGGACCTGTCCGGTAATTGATATAACCATTGTCATGTTGTCTCTGCATATAGATCCTCTGGGAATCCATCGCTCCCTTTGGATCCATGAAAACGTAAGCAAGCATGGCAAGACTTTCATGAAAAACCTGACCGCCATAACCCCAGCCCCAGCGGGGTTCCCGCGAAAACACGTAATAGTTTGTTTTGCATTCTCCCTCTTGTGGCATCATGCATTGGCGCATCAGTGAAAAACAACTCTGGTAAAAAATCTGCTGGTCACGGGAAATACCCTTCAATGCTGGAATATTTTGGAATATCTTTTCATCGTCTCTTATCAATGATTCCTCGTCAATGTCCATTATTTTTTTTATCAGGGGATGATTGATCTTTTCACAATCTTTACGGAGATGAATCACCATTCTCAATGAGGTTCTTTCGCCGGGGGCCACGTGAATACTTCTGCATCCGGCAACTCCCTTTACGAACAGAGCGGCTCGTTTTGAATTTTCAGCGGAACCAAGGATCGCGGAGACCAGTTTGC
>JBLNAN010000242.1:0-4561 GCA_050259355.1 Syntrophothermus sp.
AAAAATGTCACAAAATAAGGGATAACTGAAAATAATTCCATTTTTCTTTTCATAATTAACTGATCGTTAAAAATTAACTTCTATCTTTGCACCCCTTTTTATTCGGAAATACTAAAAATAAAATAAGTTACATGAACACGTTAAGTTATAAAACGGTAAGTGCAAATAAGGAAACTGCAAACAAGGAGTGGGTTCTTATTGATGCCGAGAACGAGGTGCTGGGCCGCCTTGCTACCAAGGTAGCGCGCCTGCTCAGGGGAAAGCTGAAAACCAGCTATACTCCTCATGCTGATTGTGGTGACAATGTTATCATCATCAATGCAGAAAAGATCAAGCTGACGGGCAACAAGCTCAACGATAAAGAATATGTACGCCACACGGGATATCCGGGCGGACAGCGTTTTGCCACCCCGAGAGAACTACTGGCCAAGAAACCGACTGCCGTCGTTGAGAAAGCCATCAAGGGAATGCTCCCGAAGAACCGCCTGGGTGCTGCTTTGTACCGCAACCTTTATGTATATGCAGGTCCTCAGCATCCGCACGAGGCACAGCAACCAAAAGCTATTAATCTAAATTCAATCAAATAAATATGGAAGTTATCATGGCCCTCGGCAGAAGGAAAACTGCTGTAGCAAGAATTTATTTAAAAGATGGTGAAGGTAACATTACGGTGAATGGCCGGGATTTCAAAACGTATTTCCCCACTGCCATCCTCCAGTTCCAGGTAATTGAACCCTTTGAAATCACTGGTAATACCGGAAAATATGATGTGAAAGTTAATCTTGACGGTGGCGGAATCACCGGCCAGGCAGAGGCGCTTAGCCTTGCCATCGCCCGCGCGCTCTGCAAGATTGATGAAGCACATCGTCCCCCGCTGAAAGCTAAAGGCCTCATGAGGAGAGACCCGCGTATGGTCGAACGTAAAAAATTCGGTCAGAAAAAGGCCAGGAAGAGATTCCAGTTCAGTAAACGTTAATATTATCATTTCATCACAGATATTATGTCAAGAACAAATTTTGATGCATTACTCGATGCCGGAGTTCATTTCGGTCATCTCAGGAGAAAATGGAACCCCAACATGGCTCCCTATATCTTCATGGAAAGAAACGGGATCCATATCATCGATCTGTACAAAACCATGGCAAAAATCGACGAGGCTGCCGCCGCGTTGAAACAAATTACCAAATCAGGGAAAAGGGTTCTTTTTGTTGCTACCAAGAAGCAGGCAAAGGAAATCGTTGCCGAACTGGTAAAAAGGGTTAATATGCCCTACGTGGTTGAGCGCTGGCCCGGTGGTATGCTCACCAACTTTGCCACTATCCGCAAAGCCGTCCGCAAAATGGCTTCCATCGATAAACTGATGGCAAGTCCTTCCTATAACAACCTCTCCAAAAAAGAACGTCTCACCATTACCCGTGAACGTGCAAAACTGGAAAAGAACCTTGGTAGTATCGCCGACCTTAACCGTCTGCCCGCCGCCATTTTCGTGGTTGATATCCTGAAGGAACATATCGCTGTTGCAGAAGCCAAAAAACTCAACATCCCCACCTTCGCTATCGTGGATACCAATTCAGATCCCCGTCAGGTGGATTTCCCCATCCCCGCTAACGACGATGCCTCAAAATCAATCGCCCTCATCATCGAGGCCATGGTTCAGGCTATCGAAGAAGGTCTGATGGAAAGAAAACTGGATCGTGACAAACGCGCTGAAGACGAAAAAGAAGGCGATGAGGAATTTGAAAGCAACGAAAACTACGGTCTGGATGAGGAAGATGCTTCCGTCGTTAAAAAAGACTTCGTGGATACCAAAGTTGCAAAACTGAAAACCATGGGCACTCCCGCTGACGAAAAGTCAAAAGCTCCCCGCAAGAGGATCACGAAACCCGCCGGCGGTAGACCCGGAAAAAAATAATCAATTTTATTAAAAGTTAACAGGAAGAATAATTATGATCAATATAACTGCTGCCGACGTAAATAAATTACGTCAGATGACTGGTGCCGGAATGATGGATTGTAAAAAGGCACTGCAGGAAACAAATGGCGATTTTGAACAAGCCATCGATTATCTCCGTAAAAAAGGACAAAAAGTAGCCGCTAAAAGGGCAGACCGCGATGCAAACCAGGGATATGTTGTTGCAAAAACCACTGCTGACAATTCATATGGCGCTATCGTGATGCTGAATTGCGAAACTGATTTTGTAGGCAAAACGGAAGAATTCATTCAGTTTGCAAAGGATATCCTGGATCTGGGAATTAAAAACAAACCCAGAAACAACGAGGAACTTACCGCGATGAGCCTTGGTAACATGACCATTGCCCAGAAACTTGACGAAATGCTGGGAAAGACGGGTGAAAAGATCACGCTCGCTCATTATGAGTTCATCGAAGCTCCTTATGTTTCCGCTTACAATCACCACGGGAACCGTTTGGCTACCATCGTGGGTATCACCAAGCCTGCTACAGAAACCGCACACGAACTTGCCATGCAGATCGCTGCCATGAGCCCCGTTGCCGTTGACAAGGAAGATGTTCCCCAGAACGTTATCGACCGCGAAATCGAGATCGGAAAAGAACAGGCACGTGAAGAAGGTAAACCCGAGGATATGCTCGAAAAAATCGCTACCGGTAAACTCACAAAATTTTTCAAGGAAAATACCCTGCTCAATCAGGATTTTGTGAAAGATACCAAGAAAACGGTTCGCCAGTACCTTGCCGATCAGGATAAAGATCTGAAAGTTACCGGTTTCAAAAGGCTTATGCTCGGTGCATAATCCTCAACAGAAAAAAGAAAAGGGATTGTCTGGTACAGATGATCCCTTTTTTGATTTATGAGTTATGATATAGGATATAGGATTCAGATTCATGATTCACGATTCATGATTCACGATTATTCACGATTTATGATTCACGATTCATGATTTGCGATTTATGATTTAAATCAGGATCAATTTTCAAATTTGCAAAATGAACGGTAAAAAACAAATGGTGCGGGAAATGTTTGATGATATCTCCCCGAGATATGATTTCCTCAACCATTTCCTGTCTTTCGGGACCGATTTTCACTGGCGGGCAAAATTTGTGAGGATGCTCGCGAAACATCATCCGGACATAATACTGGATATCGCTACCGGCACAGGCGATCTGGCGATTGCGATGATGAAGATCAAACCAGAAAAAGTGATTGGGATGGATATCTCCGAAAAAATGCTGGAAGTCGGGAAGAGGAAGATAAAACTGAAAAATCTGGATCAGATGATCGAGTTGAAAAAAGGGGATGCCGAGAACCTTCCTTTCCCGGATGAAACGTTTGACGCGGTGACCGTTGCTTTCGGAGTAAGAAATTATGAAGACCTGGAAAAAGGTTTGTCGGAGATGAGAAGAATTCTCAAACCGGGTGGCGTAATGCAGATCCTTGAATTCTCAAAACCAGGTTCCGCAATCGTCCGCGGTTTCTACGGGCTGTATTCGGCCATCGTTATTCCGCTGGCCGGGAAAATAATTTCCGGGAATAAAAATGCATATACCTATCTTCCTGAATCAGTTGCGGCTTTCCCTTCCGGGAACCAGTTCCTCGAAATCATGAAAAAAACCGGGATGAATAATCTCGTACATACCCCCCTGACTTTCGGAATTGCATCGGTTTATTCCGGTATTAAATGAACGGTAAGCCTCGGGGGAAAATAAATTTTTAATACATTCGTTTCTGTAAAGTGTTGCATCTAATCTCCGAAATCAGCCAATAATTTTGAAATCACTGAAATCATTTTTATTACTTCTCCTGATCGTGCTGGGTTTAACAGGCCATGCACAGAGAATGCGGGTTCTCAACATGGAAACCTATGATCAGGATCAATTTCATTTTGGTTTTGTTCTTGGCGGAGACATGAGTTATCTGAGTCTGCGACCCATTGCCAACATGAATACCGTGTGGTGGGATTCCATCCAGATGCCGGATATTCTGCCTGCTCCTGTTAAGGGAAGAATTCTGTCCATCAACTCAACCCCGGCTCCCGGATTTGTCATCAGCATCGTTTCCAATATGCGGATGGGCGATTATTTTGATCTCCGGTTCATTCCTTCGCTGGCTTTTGGCGACCGGTCTATTAATTATGACATAGAGGTTTTCAGAACCTCGGATACCACAGTGATCAGTAAAACCAAATCCATACCTTCCACCTACATCAACTTTCCGCTTGAAGTCCATTATAAATCAAAGCGCTACAACAACTTCAGGGCCTACCTCATGACAGGCCTTCAGTATACCCTGGACCTGGCTTCACAGGCCAAGAAACGGGAACAAAGGATGAGCAGCGAGAAGATCATCAAATTCAACCAGAATGATTTTTATGCAGAAGGGGGAGTGGGATTTGATTTTTATAATGAATGGTTCAAATTCGGAATTGAACTGAAGATGATGTACGGACTCACGGATATCCTCAAAAGAGAAAACAACATTTACACCAACAGCATCGAGTCCCTGAAGTCTAAGATCTTCCAGATTTCCTTCACGTTTGAATAGCAGGGGAGGGATTTGTTTTTTCTGTTCTGCTGAAATTTCCTT
>JBLNAN010000243.1:0-3233 GCA_050259355.1 Syntrophothermus sp.
GATAGTCGATCACCTCACCGCCCCATTCTTCTATCATCCCGACCAGGACATACGGATACTCGGCGCCACCAACGCCTTTGCTGGGGAACATCTTGGAGTAGTGACAACCGATGTGCTCAACGATGCGCAGCGGTTCGCCGGTAGTTTTGTCGACCAGGCGGTACTTTGCTTTTTCCGCGATCTCTTTCCTGAAGCGGAAGATCACGTCACTGGCATGGGCAAGGTTTTTCGGCTTACGGAATTCTCTTTTGGTCGCTTTATAAAGATTTTCGCGGGTCTTTTCCTCAATTTCCGGGAAATGATGCCAGGTTTCGAGGATCTCGCTGTAGAGTCCGAAGGAAGTGATGCAGGAGGTGACAAAATTCTCCAGTCCGGCTTCTGTCATCAGAGCAAACTGGCGTGCCACCATGGTCATCGTGGTTTCGACGGGAACTATATCGGTATGGTAGCCGATGCCGGAACAGGTGGTATGCGATTCGTTTTCAAATACATTCTTTCCGAGAACATCCTTCATGATCCTCAGGAAGGCCTTTTCCGATCCCGGGAAGAAATTCTGACGGATACAGCTTCTTACATAAAAAAAATCGTTATCCGCGATTTCTTTCTGGTAATCGTTCCAGATGATCTTTTTCCCTTCAATCTTCATTTATGATGATCTTTATCCCGGGTAGTGTAAATGTGCATGAAATATTCAGTGTCAGGATCCATTCCCATCTCTTCCGCTTTCTTTTTCGAAAATTCCTCGATCTTGTTGAATCTTTCCGTTCCGCCTGTAACGTCGAATATCGCTTTGATCTCGTCCAGCGCTTCCTGCGGGACTTTCCTGAGGATACCCGGGCCGGTCTTTTTGTAATTGGCGCCGAGGCGTTCCATCACTTCGGGAAGATGCGCATGTTCCCATTCCCAGATGGGTCCCTGTTCGGGATGCAGTTCCGGTGCGACTTCCGAAGGGAAGACACAATAGCCGTATTCGAGGATCCAGTGGCCTATGGTGCGTTTAAGCGCGAGTTGCTGTCTTCCTTTTTCGGATTCCACGAAATAGCCGAGTTCCTGAGAAAGGGAGCGGAGGGCGATGATCAGCAGCCCGGGAGCATTTCCCCGCGGGCAGCGGGTGACGCACGACATGCATTCGCCGCAATACCAGATCATGTCGCTTTTCAGCAATGTTTCGATCTGTTCATCATCCTTTGTCATGATGATATCGAGGATCTTCCGGGGCTGGTAAGGGTAAAATTCAGCGGCAGGACAAATGGCCGTGCAGGTGCCGCAGTTCATGCAGGCATGGTAGCCTTCCTTAAACCGAATATCGGCCGATAATTTATCGTACAGCGGCATGAAATTCAATCCTTCCCTTTTATCTGCAAAATGATACGCAAAAGTAGGTAAAAAGCTTGAATGGGGGAGAAAAAAGTGACGGGTGATGGGTGACGGGTGACGGGTGACGAGTGACGGGTCAGGGCTGCATAAAGTGTCACTTCCCCGAAAACACGTACTCCAGCAAATCCGCTCCCATCTTCAGCGCTTTCGTGCGGATTTCTTCGGAATCATGATGAACATCGGGATCTTCCCAGCCGTCGCCGAGATCACATTCATAGGAATAGAAAAGAACCAGTCGTCCCTGGTAAATAATTCCAAACCCCTGCGCGGGTTTTCCATCATGCTCATGAATCTTTGGAAGTCCGTTTGGGAAAGGAAACTTCTGGTGGTAAATGGGATGACTGAAGGGAAGTTCTATCAGATCGGCATCAGGAAATATTTTTTTTATCTGCGGACGGATAAACGGATCCATTCCATAATTATCATCGATGTGCAGAAAACCGCCTCCGATCAGGTAATTACGCAAATTCGCGGTTTCCTGCGGGTTGATGATGACATTGCCATGACCGGTCATGTGCACGAAAGGATAGTTGAAGATCTCGGGACTTCCGGCATCAACCGTTGCAATTTCTTCATTGATATTTGTTCCCAGGTTTTTATTGGCAAACTTGACAAGATTGGGAAGAGAAGTAGGATTGGCATACCAGTCGCCTCCGCCGTTATACTTCAATAATGCGATCTGGTAGGAAGGCGGTTTGGAAGCGGTTGAAAATACCAGCAAAAACAGGAATATCAGGATCTTTTTCATCGCTGCATCGTATTCAGAACATGGATCGTATGACAGGCGACGATACCTGCAGTTTCCGTGCGCAAACGCGATTTGCCCAGTCTTACTGCTTTAAATCCTGCTTCAAGTGCCATATCAACTTCTTCAGGCGAAAAATCACCCTCGGGCCCGATCATAATAGTAACGTCGGTTCCGTTTTTATATTGGAATACCAGTTCTTCCTCCTGACCGGTTTCACAGTAGGCGATAAACCTGGAACCTCCCTCATTCATCCTGATGAAATCACTGAAACTGGTTTCAGGTTTCAGAACGGGAAGGGTATATTTGAGCGACTGTTTCATCGCGGAGACCAGGATTTTCTGGATTCTCTCCGGCTTTAACCGTGTCCTTTCTGAATGTTTTGAATATAAAGGGGTTATGCTATCAATCCCGATTTCCGTAGCTTTCTCGGCAAACCATTCAAAACGGTCGATATTCTTGGTAGGGGCGATGGCTATGTGCAGCCGCCAGTCTCTTTGTTGCTCTGTTTTTGTCTCCAGGATCTTCACCAGGCATCGTTTGGGAGAAACATCCGTGAGACTTCCCAGAAAGAGATGCCCTTGCCCGTCGGTAACGGAAACCGCATCGCCCGGATTCATCCGGAGTACCCGGGTACAGTGCCAGGACTCTTCTTCCGGGAGAATCACGTGATCATTCTGGACCAGCGTAGAGTAGAAGAGTTGCATGGGTTTATCTCAGGATGATTTTGCGGGTTGACCTTTTACCGGTGACGGTCAGTTCAAGCATGTACAATCCGGACTTGAAACTGCTGACATCAAGGTCCTCGTGACCCGGCGCAATTTCCTGCTCAAGAACCGTTTCACCATGTACATTGATCAGCATCAGCTTTCCGGGTTCCGTTCCTGTAAAATCGATCTCCAGAACATTTTCTGCCGGATTCGGATAAGCCTTCAGCAGATCATCATCCGGTTCCGGCACGCCTGCAGGCCAGGTAAAATCGATGTGGATGGTATCTGAAGTCAGACAACCTCCGGCAGTGGTGACCCTGACCCAGAAGGTAACATTTCCGGGACCATAACCGGTTGTGTCGGCAGTGATGGACTCAGATGTGGCACCGGTTGACCATTCG
>JBLNAN010000244.1:0-6524 GCA_050259355.1 Syntrophothermus sp.
GTTCGAGGCCCGGTTTCCCATCCATGTACACAAGATGATCCCTGGTCAGTACATTTCCTATTTCTGGGAAATGGACGGGAAACAACTGCTGGTGGAGATGAACCTGGAACAAAAGAAGGATTCCACGCTGGTCACGATTACCGAAAAGGGCATGGATAATGATGATGCGGGAATTCGTTGGATGGCTGGCAATACCGCGGGCTGGGCCAATTTCCTGGCATGTCTCAAAGCCTGGCTCGAATATGGCATCAATTTACGGAAGGGAGCGTTTGATTACATGAGATCATAGTATGAAATCTTTGTATCCAGATATTGACCATTACCTGTCGGTGCTACCGGACGCTGCAAAAGCGCGGTTGCAGGAAATGCGTGAAATTATCAGAAAAGCAGCTCCGGAAGCGACTGAAACCATCAGCTACAATATGCCGGCATTTCGTTACAAAGGGAAGATCCTGTTATATTTTGCCGCTTTCAAAAACCATGTCAGTCTTTTTCCGGGTAACTCGACACTCATAAAACTTTTTGAAAATGATCTAAAGGCTTACCGTACGACCAAAGGTACCATTCATTTCGAGCTTGATAAACCTGTTCCCGCGGACCTTGTAGAGAAACTGGTTCAGTTCAGGGTAAGGGAGAATATGGAAAAAGCATCCGCAAAAAAAAATAAGAAATAACCTGCTACCTTTTTGAAAACGGCCGATTAAGCTAAAAGTCGGTTGTTATGTTTCCAAGAAGAAAGAGACTCCGTATCAAGGGATATGATTATTCAAAGGATGGATTTTATTTTATTACCACGAACCTCCGATCTCATAGATTTGGGAAAATTATCAATGGATCAATGATTCTGAATGATCTGGGCAAAATTGTAGAGCAGCAATGGTATTGGCTCGGAAAACAATATTCCTACCTGATCCTGCATGAATTTATTATTATGCCTGATCATCTTCACGTGATCCTTGAAATCCGGGCGAAAAATCATCATCAAAAAATCAAACCCCTTCCGGAAATTATGGGGGCATTTAAAATGACTGCCTCAAAATTGATCCATCTGGCGGGCTATCCTGAATTCAAATGGCACCGCTCTTATCATGCAATAATTATCCGGGATACATCTGCACTTCCGCGGATCGCACAATATATCCGGGATAATCCTAAAAAATGGAAATATTGAAATCGCCCATTCCCGCAATTCAATACGGGCCGATCAATATGGGCCGATCAATACGGGCCGATCATGATCGGCCCCTATGCCGCAATCGGGCCCCATTTTCCCGATCCGGCCGATCATGATCGGCCCAATCGCCCATTCCGCAATTCAATAGGGGCCGATCATGATCGGCCCCTATTGATATATTTCCATCATCCGGCTGATGATCAATTTGCTGCTGAAATGATCGATGATTCCCTGGCGGCCGCACCGGCCCAATTCGCTCAATTCACCCGGATTTTGCAATAATGACTTCATGGCCTCTGCCAATGCCTCCGGGGAATTCGGCTCATACACCCTTCCTCCCCCCGCCAAACCAATTACCTCGGGAAATGCACCCAGGGCAGGCTGTACCACGGGAACACCGCTTGCCATGGCCTCCAGCTGATAAAGACCAAAAGCTTCACCATGCAGAACCGGAACAGAAATAAGAGAAACTTTGGCCAGGTAATTCCTGAGGCTTTCAAAATCAAATTCGGGAAAGATCTCCAGATCTTTCGCAAGATCAGCCTGCCTGAGCTTCCTGATCTGCTCCTTCAGGAAAGGCTTATCATCCCCGGTCATGCCCCCGGTGACCAGCAATTTCAGATATCCGAACGCCGGATCTTTCTTTATCCGGATAAAGGCATCAACCAGGATATGAAACCCGTTCTCGCGGCAAATTCTGGAAACATAACCCACCGCCGGAACAACAGGAGGTTCATGAAAATCATATTTTGAAGGATCTATTCCGATATGAATAACCTGAATCTTTTCTTCCGGAATGGACATCTTTTGCTTCATCACACCCGCGAAAAACCTGCTAACGGCAATGAAAATATCTACATCCTTTGCCTTCTCGGCCAGCAATGACCACATCTTACCCCGATATTCCGGCCGCATCACATCCACCCACACGTCTTCGTCCTGCAACGAGCAAACGACTTTCGCCCCAGTTTCGTTCTTCACCCTGTGCGCCATCCCCAGCAATAGGGCATTCGAAAAATGAACAACATCAGGCTTCTGCCTGATGAGAAACTGTATGACTTCTTCCAACTCGCGGGATTGCCTGCCGCCCTCACCCAAAAGCATCGATTCTGTAAGCTCTTCCAAACCTTCAGCCCGGGTAGAGCCAGCCTGGGAAGCGGCAAGACGAAGCAAGGATTTCGAATTCAGCAAATTTTCCATCCATTGTGGCATATGTCGAAGGAAAGGGAACTGCTGCTTGATATAAATATTAACAGCGCCATAAAACACCGGAATATCCGAGGTCACCGTTTTGCCATTGACCGAAAGCGGGAGGTACATCGGCAATACCATCGCATCATGACCCGCCTCAAGCAGTGATGCGGTGAAAGTACTGTCACGCAAACAGTTTCCGCAGTAAAAGGTTCCTCCAAATCCGGGGACAATGGATATGATCTTCATCGTTATTTTTTTCCGAAATAATACACTTTGCCATCATCACAACCGAGGATGACCTTGTTGACCACAACGGCTGGCGTTGAATACATCGCGCTTCCGAGATCCCACTCCCACACCACCTTGCCCGTTTCAAGATCAAGAAAACGAAGCTTTCCGTCGGCCGACCCTATTACTACATTTTTGCCCGTAATAACCGGCGAACCATTCACTTTCCCGTTTGTCCTGATTTTCCATTTCAGGCTCCCGTTCTTTAAATCATAACAATAAACAAAATTATTCTGCGCACCCGTTACGACCCTGTCTCCCGAAATAGCCGGAGAAGCCAGAAAGGGTCCTCCCCCGGGTGTTTTCCATAAGATCCTGCGGGTCTGCAGGTCAACACTATAAAATTCTCCGTCATAATTACCGAAATAGGCCTTGTTATCAGAAATCGCCGGAGATGCGGGAATGTAAGTGCCTACATTTACAGATCCCTGTTCTTTCCCTGTCCGCGTATCCACCAGATGAAGAATTCCGTCACATCCCCCGAAAATACAGTAGTTACCCGTGATGGCTGCCGTTCCATTAATGTAATTTTCTGATTCATACTTCCATAAGCCCTTGCCCGTGGCGGCATCTACACAATGAAGATTATAATCATAGCTGCCAACAATGATCATCTTTTTTTTCTTGTCTGAAGATACAGTAACATTAGCTGCCCCGGAGATCTGACCTTCTGTTTTATATTTCCAGATAAGCTTCCCCGAAGCCGCATCTACTGCAAACAAGATTCCTTCAAGACTTCCCGCGATCACGAGGTTATCTGACAGGAGGGGTGCTGCTTCGATGGCGGTTCCGCAGTTAAATTTCCATTTTAGTTTGCCTCCGGCCGTCAACGCATAGAGATAACCGTCATTGGATCCGACAAAGATGACATTGTTGCAAACAACCGGTGAAGATTTGATGGCATCGCCGGTTTTGAATGACCAGAGGAGGGTCAATGGCGGGCTGACCACGGCTTTGGTGTGACCTGTGAGCTGGGGATCACCGCGAAAAGAACTCCAGCAATCCTGACTTTGAAGATTCAAAGCGGCAAAAAATAAAATCAACAGAAAGATAATTCCGGAAATTCCTTTTGAACCCGGTTTTTCAACCTCATTCATGGCCAGGGCGCCCGTGGGACAAGCCTTTATGCATGCCTCCGCGGTATCATCCGCCAATTGCGCCAAATTCGAACCTATGGAAGCGTTAATCACGACATCGAATCCTTTTCCATAAAATGCCAAACCTGAGTTTTTATTGTTCTCGGTCGAGATCTGGACGCACAAACCACAACGAATGCACTTTTGCGGTTCATACACCAGCTTCTCATGCTCAAAATTCTTCACCACAGATTTTCGCTCTTCACCAGGATGATGGTGATGTGAGGCATTATATAATTCTGAATATTTTTTCAGTCCGCAATCGCTTAATCCGCGGCAATCACAATGCAAACAACGAGAAGCTTCTTCGGCAAACTCATCTTTACAGGAAGAATTTTTCAGCAGATCCGATTCCTTCAGGTATTCATTTTTTTCATGATCATGAAGATGACCCAGTCGTGAAACATTTTGACGACGAGATCTGGCGTGGATTTCATGCTGATGATAGCCAGTTTTAAGGAACTGGTTGACCATTTCAGCGGTGGTTTTTCCATGAGCCGCGGACCGCACGGCCATTTTTTCTTCCCTTTCGGGATTTCCACAAATGAAAAGTTTTTCAGAAACCGTCATGGCTGAATAATCCGGCTGATGTCCTATGGCAAGGATGATGGTGTCGAATCTGTTTTCAAGATGACTGATTTCTGCAGAAGGGACATCGGTTTCAAGGATAAATCTTCCTCCGAGACGACGGATTACTTCAATCTGCTTGTCCAGTGCAGCTTTTGGAAGTCTGCTTTCCGGGATCTGCAGCAGATTTCCCCCTGGCCTGTCATTTCTGTCATACAAGGTGCACTGATGGCCATTTTTAAGCAGATAATACGCGGCCGACAGCCCTGCCGGCCCGCTTCCGATGATGGCGATTTGTTTTCCTGTTGAAGGTACCGGAACGATATTCTCGATAAAAGATGGATCTTCTGCAGCATGTCTTTTCAGCCTGCAAATGGAAATTGACTTGTCGACAGACCTGCGGTGACAAGCTTTCTCGCAGGGAGCCGGGCAGATATATCCCAGCACGAGCGGAATTGCAATTTCCTCCTGAACGATTTCCAGTGCCTGAGCAGTTTTTCCACCGGCAATGAGCCTGTTCATCAGGGGGATATTCATGAAAGCCGGGCAACTGATCCGGCACGGGGCCTGGCAATCACCCAGATGATCGCTCAGCAACAGTTCCAGCGATTCCTTTCTCAGTTTTATAATTTCTTCGTTTTCCGTGATGATACTCATGCCTTCAGATACCGGCATACCACACGAAGGAAAAATCTTTCCACTGGTCTCGTCTTCCACCATGCAGATCATACAGGAAGGATGATTGGACCTGCCCTTCAGATAGCACATGGAGGGAATGTCAATCCCAATGCCCCGTGCTGCCTCCATAACAGTCGTTCCTGCAGCTACCTCGGTTACCGTATTATTGATCCTGATCTTCATGATATAATGACCGCGTTTTCAGGACAAACCTGCCTGCATATGTCGCACCGGATGCATTTTTCCTGTTCTACATTGACTATCTCGTAGGGAAGGAAAGGGATAGCTCCCGTGGGGCAATCCTGTGCACATTTGGTACATCCGATGCACTTTTCATTGATTTCATACCTGATAAGATCCTTGCATTTCCCGGCCGGGCATTTTCCCTGCAGATGGGCTTCATATTCCTGACGAAAATACCTGAGCGTCGATAAAACGGGATTTGGCGCCGACTTACCCAATCCGCACAAACTGCCTTTTTTGGTACTGAGAGCCAGCCGTTCCAGTTCATCCAGATCCTTTTGGACACCTTTTCCCCCGCGGATCTTTTCCAGTATTTCCAGCATCCTCCGGGTTCCAATCCGGCAAAAGGTACAGCGACCGCAGGACTGGCTTTGCGTGAACGACAGGAAATAGTGGGCGATGTCCACCATGCAGTCGGTGTCGTCGAGAACGACCATTCCTCCCGAGCCCATCATGGTACCGGCGCCCGACAGTTCCTCGAAATCAACGGGCATGCCTGCCAGACTTGCCGGTAAACAACCACCCGATGGGCCGCCGATCTGGACTGCCTTGAAACTTCTGCCATTGGCGATTCCGCCGCCGATCTCTTGCACGATCTGCTGCAGGGTTGTGCCCATGGGAACTTCGATCAGTCCGCCGCGGTTGATCTTTCCTGCAAGGGCAAATACCTTCGTTCCCTTGCTTCCGCTTGTTCCCATGGAAGCAAAAGCCTCTGCGCCATTGCGAAGGATCCAGGGAACCAGCGAAAAAGTCTCTGCATTATTGACCAGAGTTGGCTTGCCTTTGAAACCGCTGACGGCCGGGTATGGCGGTCTCATCCTTGGTAACCCCCGATGACCTTCCATCGAGGCGATCAATGCAGATTCCTCTCCACACACGAAAGCCCCGGCGCCTTCAAAAACTGTGATATCAAATTCTTGTAATACCTTCTTTTCCCGGCAGATCTTCAGTGCTTCTCTGATCCGCTCAACGGCCAGCGGATATTCTGCCCGGATATAGAAGATGCCATGAACGGCGCCCGTGGCAAGGGCCGCGATCATCATCCCCTCGATGATCCTGAACGGATAAGACTCCAGCAGCATCCTGTCCATGAAAGCCCCGGGATCACCCTCATCGCCGTTGCAGATAATGTATTTCCCGCCTTCCGGCTGGTCT
This sequence comes from Syntrophothermus sp., assembly GCA_050259355.1. Lineage (GTDB taxonomy): Bacteria > Bacteroidota > Bacteroidia > Bacteroidales > FEN-979 > FEN-979. The sequence goes on from JBLNAN010000244.1 coordinate 6,436, forward strand.
TTCATGATTTGCCATTTCAAACCGGTAGGAAAACCTGCTCCTCCCCTTCCCCTCAATCCGCTATTCTTTATGATTTCAATAATTTCAGA
>JBLNAN010000245.1:0-3969 GCA_050259355.1 Syntrophothermus sp.
ATGGGCGTGTTATATGGTTCAGGGCACGTTCATGAACAGGACAAGAAAGTCTCCCTGTCGCAGATCATCCGTGAGGAAAAACATGGTGCAGGTCCACGGGCAGGTGAAAAAATATTTACACCGCTGGTGGGGGCTTCATTCCTGCTTTTCATCCTTATATACATGCCCTGTATAGCGGTGGTGGCCACGGTGCGTAAAGAATCAGGTTCTGCCAAATGGGCCTTATTCCTGATCTCCTATACCACGGTACTGGCGTGGATTTTGTCATTTGCCGTATTCCAGATCGGTTCATTAATCAGTACATTATGATACAACTCATCATAGCCCTTATTATCGTCGCGGTTGCTGCCGGAATTGCCGGTTACCGCCTGTACCGGTTTATCCGCGATCCTTTCAGCAAATGTGATGGGTGCTCGAAAGGTTGTTCAGGTTGTGCCATTGACGAACTGAAAAAAGAAATAGATAAAAAAAGAATTACCAGAAAAGTAATACATGATTAAAAATGAAGTTATTATCTTTGGAAACTCAAAGTAAATTGCTTCAATGACATTTGGAATTTGCCTTCAGAGTATTGCCGCGTTACGCTCTGAACCTTCTCATCGCTCCGAACAAGTTTCTCAAATCCTTTTTGGTGAACTGTTTACCATTATTGTTCATGATAAAGATTGGGTAAGAGTCAGGCTATCCTATGATAATTATGAGGGCTGGGTTCACCGCAAACAGGTTACCGAGCTGAGCGAAAGTGAATTTCTCCGGCTTTTGAATACAGATACCCCAACCTGTACCGATCTTGTTCAGCTGCTCTCGAACGAAACCGCCGGAACGGTCATCCCTTTGCTTCTGGGTAGTTCACTTCCGGGACTTCATGACGGCAAATTCATCATTCAGGGACAGACGTATTTATATGATGGTGCGTATTCATTCCGGAGCACCAGGGAGTTGATGATGCCTAATTCTGAAAGAATTAAAATCAAGCAGGAACTGGTAAAAGAGGCGATGATATACCTGAATGCCCCTTATTTCTGGGGCGGCCGTTCACCTTTCGGCATTGATTGTTCGGGACTTACGCAAATGATTTACAAGATGAAGCAGGTAAGGATCCTGCGGGATGCCTCCCAACAGTCTTCAATTGGTGAACCACTGGGTTTTGTTTCTGAAGCAGAACCGGGGGACCTGGCATTTTTTGATGATGAGGAAGGACTTATCACCCATGTCGGCATGATCATCGATAAACAAAATATCCTGCATGCCTCAGGAAAGGTGAGGATCGACAAGATCGATCACGAAGGCATCTACAATGAAGAGGAACAAAGGTATACCCACAAACTCAGAATCATCAAGAGGATTCTTTAATCCGGATTATTTTTCTTCTTTGACTTGACCGGTAAAGGCTCGTTAAGAATGTAGGTCAGTCTGAGGGCTATGACATTGTTGTATTGTTTCCGTTCCCAGGTTTTATGTGTGAAAGGATTTTCGAACGTCCGGTTACGGATGGGTATCAAAGAATAGCTGTACCGGATGTCGAACCATAACCGCTTGTACAATCTGATGCGCACATCGGCAAGAATCTGGAGGTCATATTTTTTGTAATAGCCGGGAGTGCCCAATTTCATGGAATCGATTTTCGCAAATCCACGTTCATCATTATGATCTTCCCACTCGCTTACCCCAACGAGCTGACCGTATAATAATCCGAAACCTCCTGCTATCACGCCCTTATCGGTATAATGAAACATGAGGGGCACCTGAACGTAATTGAGCTTGAGGCGATAACCATCATAATATCGCACGGTATCTTTAATCGTATCAATGTTGGAATACGTGTCGGCACGATAGGCACCCATCTGGGAATAAAGCAATTCCATGGTCAACGACATTTTCTTGTTTTTCCCGAAAGGCCAGATCACGGAAGGGCCGCCGTTAAAACCTATCTTATTGAACCCGTAAACTTCATCACCATCTACCTGTGAAAGATTCATACCGGCAGATATAGCGCCATAAAAAGGTTGTGCCTTAACAGAAGCGGCAGTCAGGAACAGGAACAGGAGCAGAACAGGCAGGACAGCGGGCAGGATTTTACATCTCATGTAAGCAGCTTTGAAGATTAAACGCCTGAATGCTTCAATTAGTATTTTTTGTTTTCATTGACAATTGTATTCGCTTCCGCTCAACATCCACATCGATAACCTCTACCATCACCTTCTGATTCAGCTTTACCACCTCGTTGGGATCTTTCACGAATTTGTCAGCCAGCTGGCTCACGTGAACTAGCCCGTCCTGGTGAACGCCGATATCCACGAAAGCACCGAAATTGGTGATATTGGTTACAATGCCCGGAAGTCTCATCCCTTTCTGCAAATCATGAATAGTGTTGATGTTCTTATCAAACTCGAACATCTCAAATTCTTTTCGGGGATCCCGTCCCGGTTTCGCAAGTTCCTGGAGAATATCCATGATGGTAGGCAGTCCAATCCTGTCATCCACAAATTCATCAGGAACGATTTTTTTACTGATATCGGTCATCCCGATTAAATCTCTGACCGGGCAGCCCAGTTTTTTTGCAATACGATTCACCACGTGATAGGATTCCGGGTGGACCGCACTTTTATCCAGTGGATTATCCCCGTCGGCTATCCTTAAAAATCCCGCGGCCTGTTCAAAAGCTTTGTCCCCGAAACGGGCAACAGATTTCAGCTCGTTCCTGTTTTTAAACGGCCCGTTTTTATGGCGATGCTCAATCATGTTCTTTGCCAGGCCGGGACCAAGTCCGCTAACGTAGTTAAGCAACTGCTCACTGGCAGTATTCACTTCAACACCAACATTATTTACACAGCTCACCACCGTGTCTTCCAATCCCTGCTGAAGTGCATTCTGGTTCACATCATGCTGGTACTGGCCTACCCCGATGGATTTGGGATCAATTTTCACCAGTTCTGCAAGTGGATCCATCAATCTTCTGCCGATGGATACAGCACCGCGAACGGTCACGTCATATTCCGGAAATTCTTTTCTGGCCACGGCTGATGCGGAATACACGCTTGCCCCGCTCTCGTTTACCATGATGGCGACCAGATCCCGGTCGAAAGGGATGGATTTGATGAGTCGTTCGGTCTCCCGGCCAGCAGTGCCATTTCCGATCGCGATCGCTTCAATTTTGTAAGCACTCACCAGGGCCCTGATCTTGTGTATGGATTCCTTGACCTCACCAGCCGGCGGGTGAGGATAAATGGTTTCATTGTGAAGAAGTTTCCCCTGGCGGTCAAGACAAACCACTTTGCAGCCGGTCCGGAAACCGGGATCTATGGCCAGAATGTTTTTCTGTCCTAACGGGGGAGCCATGAGCAACTGCCGCACATTGTCAACGAAAACCCTGATGGCTTCCTGGTCGGCCTTTTCTTTTGCCATCTGCCGCATCTCTGTTTCCATCGAGGGGAACAGCAAACGCTTGCAACTGTCTTTCATCGCGTCGAGTACAAGTTGCGAGGATCTGTTCTGGTAGCGGATAAAGATCCTTTTCAGGATATCCAGGGCCCTGATCTCGTCAACCTCCACGGAAACCTTCAGGAAACCTTCTTTTTCGCCCCTGAACATAGCCATTACCCTGTGTGAAGGAGAAGACAGAAGCGGTTCCGAAAAATCAAAATAATTCTGATAATTGATTCCTTCTTCATTTTTACCCTTTACCACTTTGGAAAAGATCTTCGCGTCCCTTTCAAAGAGCGTACGGATCCGCCGGCGGGCCGTGCTGTCCTCATTCACGATCTCGGCAATGATATCACATGCCCCCTTTACTGCTTCTTCCGGAGTATTGACTCCTTTTTCTGGATCAATAAAACGTTCAACCTGCGGATCAATGTTATCATATTTCTGGGAAAGAATAAGGTCGGCCAGCTCCTGCAGACCTTTTTCCCGGGCAATCGATGCACGCGTTTTACGCTTGGGCTTGTAAGGAAGATAGATGTCCTCCAG
>JBLNAN010000246.1:0-3876 GCA_050259355.1 Syntrophothermus sp.
GAAAGTCGGTTCTGGCAAGCGTTTTTCCGAAAAGGGCTATGTTCATGAATATGATGTTGTTGTCCTTTTTAATTGAGGGTGCAAAGATACTTCATTTTTGCTTACATGAAGCTATTTTTCCTATATAGGTGCCATGAAATGTAGATATACTCCGGGCTCTCCATTCCCGTTCATGGAAACCTCCATGCGGATCACGATATCGTAATAGGTAGTGAAATCCAAACCGGCGCCATATCCTGCCAGAAGGGTATTCTGCATGGAATTCTGATTGGTTTTAATACCATTGAATGAATAAACATATCCAAAATCGGTAAACACATTCAGGTACAATGCATATGGAATCGTATTGAATTTCCTGGTTCCGATAAAGGGAATTTCCACAATCCGCTGGGGAATGATGGCAAATTTCAGATTGTTTTTCAACAGGGCGAATGATTTTCCATCAATCACGTAATATTCATATCCTCTCACGAAATCCCTTCCATAGCCAAGACCTTTCTGCAAAAAATAATTCTGCAGGTTCTTCGACAGATTTGCAGAAAGGGTCAGTCCGCTGGCAAAATACCAGCGGTTGTGGATTCTCCAGTATTTCCTGAGATTGGTCTTCAGATGCAGTTCATCCACGTCCTGCCAGAATCCGTATTTGTACAGTTCAATATCAAAATAGGAACCTTTCAGTGGATAAAACTGAATGTCGCGGTGATCATTTTTGAACTGGTAATAAAACGTCAGGAACTGCGGGTTCGTGCCAACGGCATATTCCGGATTGATCACCAGCAGGGTATCAGCAAATTTGTACCATGACCAGCTGAAATTGAACGAATGTTTCACGTAAATGCCTCTTCTCAGAACAAGACCTGCCGAAACAACCGCCCTTGAGGCAGGATAAGATTCACTGTCCTTGTAATACACCGGCTTGTTCTCCTGGCTGGTCACCACCACCTCGTGATTCATCTGGTAAACCGCTCCGAAGTTGATGCCCAGCGTCTTCTTCCGGTTCAGGTATGGCATCTGATAGAAAAACCCGTATTGCTGGTTGAAACCGAGATGAACCGGGAACTTCAGCGTTTCATTCCGGCCCCTGACATTTTGGACGGTCAGGTCAATACCGTAAGTCAGGCGGCTCCAGTCGGTAGTTTCCAGCCAGGCATTGAAATTCCGGTCGGATACTTCAAAGTAGGGCCAGGGCCATATATACCAGCGCTCCGTCACCCGGATGTTGATATCCACCGTGCCTTCTTTCACGGAGGATGAGTCAATGGTAACAAAATTGAAAAGGCGGGTGTTGAATATGTTTTCTTTTGCCGACATCACCAACCGGGCATAGTTGGCTGATAAAAGTGTATCGCCTAGTTTGAATGGACATTCACGAAGAATGATGGACGACCTGGTCCTCTTGTTTCCTGAGATATTGATGTTGCGGAGATGGATGATCTTGCCGGAAGGGATTTCGGTCAGTGGCTGGGAGGCCAGCGGTTCATACATAAACAGGATCAGGAACCCGGTTATCAGCCAGGTTCCCGAAAGGTACCGGAAAAACTTCATTTCAGATATTGAGATAATTCATGAGCGCATCAAACCTGTCCTGAAGACCATCATTATAGGTATCCTCCGGATAGGAAGCCTGGATTGTGTACCCATACCGGGTAAAAGTCTGTATCACCGAGCTTATATCAATCCTGTTTAATTTCAGGGTCACTTCCAGTTTCGTTGAATCAGGATCTGAGGTAAGATACAAACTCAGGATCTTTGCATCATTGGATTCAACAATCTGGGCAATTTCCGTCAGCAGATAATTCTTCTCGCTCATTTCCAGCACGATAATCCCGCCGGGATTGTTGACCGCGGTGATATTCGCCAGCGAGGTGATGAGCGAATTCTCTATGATAGCGCCGCGGTACCGGTCCTTTTCATCCAGCACCGGCAAAAGGGTTAGCGCCAGTTTCGACATCACGTCCAGTACTTCAAAGAGGTGATAGGTCTCCCTCACGAAAGGCCGGTTGGTGGAAAGTGGCACATTCTTTACCGGTATGGTAACCGATTCCAGTGCAAGAATATCCGTGTCGCTGATAAGTCCGCAATACCGGTCCCCGTCAACGATGGGCAGGTGTGAAACATTATAATCCGTCATTCTCAACAATGCCTTGTCTGCAGTATCATCAGGAAACAATGGCATGATTCCTTCGAGCAATAGTTGTCTGGCAATCATTCTTCGGATCTCCCCTCAATCATTTAAAATGCTAAGATAGCTATTATATCTCATTTTGCTTACTTCGCCTGTCTCCAGCGCTTTCTTAACGGCACAGCCTGGTTCATGGGTATGGGTGCAGTTGTTGTACTGACAGTGCGGTAAAAAGCGTTCCATCTCCGGGAAACATCTTGGTATTTCTTCTTTTTCAAAATCTATCAGGCCAAATTCCTTGATTCCCGGGGTGTCTATGATAAATCCGCCTGATTCCAGTTCAAACATCTCGGCAAACGTGGTGGTATGTTTTCCTTTCTGATGGTAACCGGAGATCTTACCCGTTTTCAGGTTCAGGTTGGGCTGAATGGTTGTGATCAGGGCGGATTTGCCGGCTCCCGAATGTCCTGAAAACAAGTTTACCTTGTCTTTCAGAAGATCCCTGATCACCTCTACTCCTTCGCCGGTTTTGGCAGATGTTGAATAGCAGGGATAACCCGCGTTTTCGTAAATAATCTTCAGCTCCCGCTCGTATTGAGCAAGCGCTTCATCATAAAGATCTGTCTTGTTAAAAATAAGCCTCGAAGGAATATAATATCCCGTTGCAGTGACCAGGAAACGATCAATGAAACCTGTTGAGGTCCGGGGCTGGGTCAGCGTAACAATAAGAAAAGCCTGGTCAATGTTGGCAGCTATAATATGCGTTACAGAAGAAAGGTTGATTGCCTTACGGATGATGTAGTTTTCGCGTTCGCCAATAGAGTTGATGACGCCGGTCAGCTGATCCGGCTCCATTTCGAATTCCACGTGATCTCCTATTGCAACCGGGTTGGTAGACCTAAGACCTTTCAGCCTGAAATTCCCCTTGATCTTGCAGTCTGTCCGGGTGCCGTCTTCCGCCCTGACCGTGATCCAGCTTCCGGTTGATTTAACTACTGTGCCTTTCAAGATTTTCTGCTTTTTGATGAAGAAGCCATTCTGTCAACCTCCATGCCGGTTTTTCAGGGAAAGTTATAATGTTTCTTGACAGGACGCAAAACATCCCAGGTACACTCCAGCCCGTCTTTAAAAATCACAAAATCACCCGGCAGTATGGTATAATTTCCCTGACTCGTCCTGATGATCACTTCTCCTTCAAGAAAAAGACATTCTTCATCGCCTTCATAGGTGTGTTCAAATCGGGAAACCTCTTTTTCCCAAATCGGCCAGCGGTCAATCCTCCGATCTTCGATTTCCTGCTTTCCCAGCTTTTGAATAATTACTTTTTCCATAATAAATAACTGATTCCGGATGGTAAAATTAGGTAAAATTGGATCAGGATAGTAAATAAACCTTGCCCGGCAGGGTTTGGACCACCCCCTCGAATTCCAGGTTAAGCAGGGCAGCAGAGGTCTTGCTCATGGAAATCCCAGTATTGATGCTAAGTTCATCGATGCCTGTTTTTCCTTTTTCAGACAGATAGGCCACAAGCTTTTCTTCATCCGGGGTCATCTCGATGAAAATCTTCTTTTGCAGGTTGGTTTCAGGCCGCGGGCGACTCTCCCATCCCATCAGATAAACGAGATCATTGGCCGACTGTATGAGTGCCGCCTTGTTCTGCTTGATGAGCAGATTGGTTCCTTCGGAATACACATCTCCGATCCTGCCGGGAAAGGCAAAAACATCACGGTTATACGAATTGGCAATGTCGGCAG
>JBLNAN010000247.1:0-2587 GCA_050259355.1 Syntrophothermus sp.
AATATCCCATCCGCCCGTGATGATGGAATCATCGCTGATAGTGATCGCAACCGGTTTGGTGGAGGTGACATGAGATCCGGCAAGGCTTGCCGTTGCACTGATATCCAAGGTTCTGGCTGAATAGGTCTGGCCCTTGTTCAGGAAGACCAAAAAAGGAACACCAGCAACATGCCCGACGATGTTGATGGAAGGAGTGATGGTCACCCAGGTACTATCTTCGGTGGCTACAATATCGAACGCCTCGCTGCCATCATTTACCTGGTTGGGGTAATCATTTTGTGAAATGATGTAAAACTCAGTCCCCAGCCCGTTTCTTCCTTTTAAAGGGAAAATTGCAGGGTTGTTGCTGTGGGCAATCTCGTAATAGGAGGTTACCAGGTTGTCGGATGTGAGATAAAGACCATTACCGAGGCGGGTATCCGCGGGCTTGTTCTCAATATTATCGATCCACGGGGTCAGATTGATGGAATACGTGGAATTGGGTGCCATTCCCTGGATGATGGGTGCAAACCCGGGATTCGCAGGCATGCTGAGCACGATGTTGGCCGGGTCTTCCATGGTTGAAATACGAAGATAGATCGGGCGGTCACCATGGTTACTGGATGCTTCGGGGGCAACAAACCAGAAAGAATTGTCTATCTGGGTTTTAGCTGTTACAAAAGAAAAGATCAATAAAAGCAGCAGTAAAAATCTTTTCAATAGAAAATCTCTTATTTAATTAAGAATTCGTAAAATTACAAAAAATCCGATAAAACATAGATTTTTAACTATATATATTCCATTTAATGCGTACAGAATCTGATTTTCTGGGAAGTATTGAAGTTCCTGAGGAAGCGCTTTACGGCATTCATTCTTTCAGGGCCCGGCAAAACTTTCCCGACAACGCTCCTTTTCCCCCTGAATGGTACAGGGCGACAGGTCTTGTGAAAAAAGCCTGTTATCTCACGTATGTTCTGTTTAAGAAAACCGCCACCGGGAAAGTTCCGGATAAAAAAGATCAGTTCCTTGAGGAGGAGATTTTGCAGGCAATGATCAGCGCCGCCGGGGAAATTTCAGAGGGGAGGTGGTTTGATCAGCTGATCATACCGGCCATCACCGGGGGAGCAGGAACAAGCATCAATATGAACGTCAACGAGATCATTGCCAACCTCGCGTTGATTCTGCTGGGTGAAAAGCCCGGAACATACAATAAAATTGATCCTGTCGAACAGGCCAACGTGTTCCAGTCGACCAATGACGTGATCCCAACGGCGCTCAAAGTTTCGCTCATGTTTTTGCTGAAAGATTTGGAAGGAAGGATCAACGATCTCCGGGCCGGGATCGAACAAAAGGAAAGACTTCATTCCCACGACCTGCGGACGGCATACACCCAGATGCAGCAGGCCGTTCCTTCTTCCTTCGGAAAATTATTTTCGGCGTACAATGATGCTCTTTCCCGCGACTGGTGGCGCATTTCAAAATGCATGGAAAGGCTGAAAGAGGTAAACCTGGGTGGAGGAGCCATCGGAACGGGTCTCGGGATACCCCGGTATTTCATCATGGAAGTGGTAAGCGTGCTTGCCCGGGAAACCGGACTCACGCTCGCCAGAAGCGAAAATATGACAGATACCACCTCCAACCTGGATGCCTTCGTGGAGGTTCATGCCATCCTGAAGGCTCATGCCGTTAACCTGGAAAAAATGGTTTCAGACCTGCGGCTGTTGTCATCGGATATTATTGAAAAACAGGAATTGAAAATTCCGGCACGACAGGTGGGGAGTTCCATCATGCCGGGGAAGGTCAACCCGGTGATACCCGAATTCGTGATCAGCGCGGCGCACCAGGTGTACGCCAACGATCAGCTGGTAAGCGGGCTGGCAGGGCAGGGCTGCCTGGAACTGAACGCCTATCTGCCGGTCATCGGCTGTGCCATGATCCGGAGCCTGAACCTGCTGATTGCAGCCGATGAAACCCTGCTGAAAAATCTGGTCGCGGATATGGAAATTCTGTCTGCCACCGGTGCCGATAAACTCTGGCACTCGCCCTCGGTCACCACCGCACTGGTACCCTTGATAGGCTATCATAAATCCACACAACTGGCAAAGTATATGAAAGAAACCGGTGCCGGTATCTTTGAAGCCAATGATCATCTGAACCTGTTGCCCAAGGCAGATCTTGAAAGGCTGATGCAGCCCGGGAACCTGCTTAGCCTGGGATACAGGCTGAGCGATATATGAGATATGAGATATGATTTTTGATTCTTGATTTTTGATTCTTGATTTTTGATTCTTGATTTTTGATTTTTGATTCGGAAGAATCATAAATCGTGAATCGTGAATCGTGAATCGTGAATCGTGAATCGTGAATCATGAATCGTGAATCGTAAATCGTAAATCGTAAATCGTAAATCGTAAATCGTAAATCGTAAATCTGAATCATATCTCATATCTCATATCTCATAAATCGTTACCTTTGCCCCATGTCAAAAGGACGCGACAACAAACCCCATATCGGAATATTTGGTCGCCGAAACAATGGTAAAAGTTCACTGATCAATACCCTTACCGGACAGGAGACTGCCATCGTTTCAGAAGTGGCCGGTACCACG
>JBLNAN010000248.1:0-2840 GCA_050259355.1 Syntrophothermus sp.
TTTGGATAAAGTGTTTAAACCTGAAATTGTTGATGACTTTATGGGCGTAATCATAATCAGTCATCCAGGTTTGCGTGTAGGAGACAAAGGCAAGCAACAGATAAACGGCAGCAAGCAGGCAAAACAACCCGAAGACCCTAAGATTCCGGCCATCAGATGGCTTTTTCTCTTTAGGGGCTTTGGGTGTCTTTTCAGCTTTGGGTTTCTTTTCCTTGGGCTCTTTTTTCTTGCGGGGACTTTTTTTTCCAGTCTCCTCCGGAATTACCGGTGGCTTTTCTTCAACCGGTTCTTCCCTGAAACTATTGGCCCGGAGCGTGCTGATCTGTCTTGCCATAATTTTTCAGCAGTTTATTCTTCGCCGCCCATTCCACCGAATTTGCTTTTCAGCTCTTCCTGGGTAGTAAGGGTATATCCTGCAGGAATTTCAAAATCTTTATCTGATACTGATTTTTTCTCCACCTTCGTAGCTTCAAAATGCATGGAGAACTGCTCGGTTTTGTTGGTGAATTCCATCATCACGCCATTGATATCTTTATAGGTGGGATTGTCAAAATTCGCATTCACCGCACCCAGTTCGTCGGTAAAATAAACTTCCAGCGTACTTTTAATACCATCTTGTTCGGTGGTGACAATCGCTTTTTTGCAGGTAAAACCGGCAATGTTTTTTGTTTCACCCGTTACCTGAACTTTTCCGGTGGCCTTATCTGCATTTTCCTTCTGAAGTTCTTCCCAGGTCTGTTTGATGGCATATTTCTGTCCCATCAGGTCAAGCAGGGATATCTTGTTTTTGGTAGTATAATCAGTTATTTCAACCTGGTTTCCCATACCCATGATGATCTCGGTCCTGGATTTGGTTCCCTTGATGGAAACAGTCACCGTGCTGGGCAGCATGGCCATCTGTTCTTTGGGGAAAGTAGCCCCGGGGTAGGTGATTTTATACGTTATGACACCTTCAAATGATTTGGGCGCACTGGCGAAGGAATCTGACAGGGTCACTAATCCTGCAATAATCAGGATCATAAGGAATGATAATCTTTTCATGGGTCTTGCTTTTGAATTAAAGTTGAATTATCGCGAAGTTATTTATTTTACCAACCGGAATAATTTGTTGAACCGGATTTTCCCTTCAAACAAGGTTTTTTGCGGATCAAGGGAGAGCCATACAAAAACGGCCTTTCCAACCACGTGATCTTCAGGAACAAATCCCCAGTAGCGTGAGTCAGCCGAGTTGTGCCGGTTATCACCCATCATCCAGTAATAGTTCATCTTGAAGGTATAGGTTGTAGCTTCCTTACCATTGATATAAATTTTTCCGTTTTCTTCCCTCAGGTCATTTTCTTCAAACACGTCTATGATCCTGCGGTACAGTGCAATGTTTTTTTCATTGATCTGGATGGTAACGCCTTTTTTAGGAATCCATATTGTTCCGAAATTGTCGACGTTCCAATGGAAATTGACGGTATCATGCGGAAAGATGTCAGCATTGATCTGACCTGCAGGGGCAATAACCGGTTCAATGGATTTGACCGTGCTGAAGTTTTTCAGTTTAGCCAGGGCATCATCCGAAAGTGTGGCTTCAAGAACATCATTCCCTACAACCGCAACATCCTCTGTAACACCAATGTTTCTGAAGGTCAGTGAATTCATTGGCGTACCATCGGTATAAACAAGATATTTGAACTGCCGGTTGCCGGGATTGCTTTCCTCGCGGCCATTGATGTATACCCTGCGGTTTATGATCTTTATCGAATCCCCCGGAATACCGATGCAACGTTTGATGAAATTCTCCCGCTTGTCTACCGGCCGGTATATGATATCTCCGAAATATCCCGGGTTGCTCCATACCACATCCCTTCCAAATTGTCTGACCAGTTGATAATAGCTCGCGTTACTCTGGAACTTTGTCGAAACCGTATCACCATCCGGATAATTAAATACAACCACATCCATGTTCTCAATATTCTCAAGGCCGGGGAAACGGTAGTAGGAGAGATGCGGCCAGCGAATGTACGACTGGGTATGGTCGGTGAGCGGAAGCGTGTGATGAACAAAGGGAAACGACAAGGGTGTGTTGGGAACCTTGGGACCAAAATTTATCTTGCTTACAAAGAGGTAGTCGCCGACCAGCAGGGTTTTTTCCATGGAAGGAGTGGGGATCGTGTAGGCTTCTACCAGGAAGATCCGGATGATGCTGGCAGCTATGACCGCAAAGATGATGGCATCCACCCATTCCCGCACGGCAGTTTTCTTATAAACCGGCCGGTTATCGGGATCGGTGTACACTTCTTTTTTCGAAAATCCAAGGTAAGGCAGGTAAAAAAACGGGAAAATAACACCCAAAGCCTGCTGCCCGAGTCCGAACTTGTTGAAACATTTGCAGACCTCCACGATCATCAGCATGATCATGAACACGTTGATGAACGGGATCAGCAGAAAGATATACCACCAAAGTGGCTTTTTAATGATCTTCAACCAGATATAAAGGTTAAAAAACGGGATGACCGTGTACCAGCCTTTTTGACCTGCTTTTTCAAAAATGGCCCATAAACCGGCAATGAAAAGCACCACGGAGAGAAAACCCAGGATGAGATAAATGTTCATGGTAGTTATTTTGGTTCTGTATCTATAATTTCCTAGCTATACGCATTCACGAGTTCACGAGTTCACGCGTTCACGCGTTCACGAATTCACGAATTCACGCGTTCACGCGTTCACGAACTCACGACCTCACTAATCAGGTCTTTCATTTCAAAGTATCCCTTTTTCCCAGGAAGCCATTCTGCCGCTTCTACGGCGCCCGCGGCAAGTCCCCGCCTGCTTTTGGCTGTATGAGAAATTTC
>JBLNAN010000249.1:0-2973 GCA_050259355.1 Syntrophothermus sp.
ATTGTCTTATGACCGGCGGTCGTCCGAATAATCCTGTAATTTTATTGCCTGGCCAGGAATGGACCGGATTTCAGAAAAATCTGCCGGCACAAACAATCCCGAGAGTATTTGAAGAAAATCCACAACGCGAATGGGCCGAAGCCATCAAAAACAATACATTGCCGGGATCGAACTTCGATTATTCTGCAAGATTAGTGGAGATGTCCCTCACAGGAGTATTAGCTCAGAGATTCAATACCCGCATAGAATATGACGCTGCAAAGATGAAAGTCAGAAATCATCCTGAATTAGATGTTTACATAAAGGAACCTGCTCGCAAAGGATGGGAATACGGGGAAAATCTTTGGAAAAAGTGATTTCCTCATCATCCGGTAAAAGAAGCGAAAGCGCGTGTGTGGCTATCTTAGGTTGGGATTTACTTTTCTGATAATCCGCGATCTTTCAGCATTGGTTTTATATCAGGCTTATGTCCACGGAAATCGTAAAACATTTTGTTGTAATCTTCGGTATTCCCGCGGGACAAGATCATATCACGGAAGCGTTGTCCGTTAGCCAGTGTCATTCCTCCGTTTTCCATGAACCAGTTGTAGGCATCGTCATCAAGCATTTCTGACCATAAATAGGCGTAATAACCTGCCGCATAACCATTTGCCCAAATATGCAAGAAGTAGCTGGAACGATACCGTGGTGGAACCTGTGGAAGATCAAGATTAGTGCGTTTTAACGCAGCGGTTTCAAAATTGTCGACCGATTTAATCGAATCACCTGCCGGAATTGTATGCCATTCCATATCAAGGTCGGCAGCAGCCAGTACTTCTGTCAATGCATATCCCTGATTGAATTTCTGAGATTTCCTGATCTTATCAACAAGTATCTGCGGCATTGGTTCCCCTGTTTTGAAATTCACGGCATAATGATGGAATACTTTTGGTTCCAATGCCCAGTGTTCATTAAACTGTGAAGGCAGTTCCACAAAATCACGGGCCACGTTGGTACCCGACAAACTCGGATAGGTTTGGTCGGCAAAGAATCCATGCAGGGCATGCCCAAATTCGTGAAACATGGTGGTAACATCATCGAAGGTTAATAGAGCAGGTTCCCCGGGTGCGGGTTTAGTGAAATTGGCAACATTATAGATCACCGGCTTTGTACCGAGTAGTTTTGACTGATCAATGACATTGCTCATCCAGGCGCCGCCTGATTTATTATCGCGCTTGAAATAGTCACAATAAAATAAACCGAGTTCGCTGCTGTCTTTATTAAAGACGGTATAAACACGCATGTCGTCCTGGTAAACAGGGATGTCTGTTCTTCGTTTGAATGTCAAACCGTACAATTGGTTGGCAGCATAGAACACGCCGTTCTCCAGAACGTTGAACACTTCGAAGTAGGGTTTTACCTGTTTTTCGTCAAGGTCATATCGTGCTTTTCGGATTTTTTCGGAATAATAATCCCAGTCCCATGGTTCCAGTTGGAATCCTCCTTTTTCTTTATTAATTACTTCCTGAAGGTCGACAGCTTCTTTGTGAGCCTTAGCCACAGATGCAGGAACCAGTTTCTTCAGGAAGGTTTGAACAGCTTCAGGAGTTTTGGCCATTTGATCCTGCAGGTTCCATGCTGCAAAATTTGGAAATCCAAGGAGACTGGCTTTTTCAGCCCGGATTTCAGCCAATCGTTTTATGGTTTCACGGGTATCGTTTTTGTCTCCTTTTTCAGCCCTGTTCCAGGATGCCTCGAATAGCCGGTTACGTGTGTCCCGCATTTCCAATGATTTCAGGGCAGGTTGCTGTGTGGTGTTTTGCAGAGGCAACAGCCATTTGCCTTTTTCCCCGGCAGCCCCGGCATCCTGAGCAGCAGATTTTAAAGCTCCATCTGAAAGACCCTTCAGAGATTCTATGTTGTCCACCATGAAGGCGCCGGCCTTAGCAGCAGCCAACAATTGATTGGTAAATCTGGCGCTCAGACCAGCTTCTTCTTCATTCAACTTTTTTAATTTGGTTTTGTCATCTGGGGAAAGGTTTGCACCTGCTCGTATAAATTCATCATGATAGTATTCGAGCAGGCGTAATGATTCCTTATCGAGGTTCAGAGTATCTTTCTTCCGGTAGATTGTTTCAATTCTTTCGTAGAGTTTTTTGTTGAGATAAATTGCATCGTGTTGAGCTGCAAGTTTGGGGGCAATAACTTCATTCAACTTCTGCAAGACCGAATCGGTATTTGCTCCCGAAAGCATATTGAATACCCCATTGACCCGTCGAACGAGTTCGCCACTTTTTTCCATTGCCACCAGAGTATTTTCGAATGTAGGCGATTCCTGATTATTGGCAATTGTTCCTATTTCTGCTGAATCTATTTTAAAACCTTCTTCAAAAGCGGGTGCGAAATCACTGTCCTTGATTTTCGTAAAATCCGGTGCCTGAAATGGCAAGGTGCTCGCATGAATGAAAGGATTTGATGACAGGTCTTTTGCCTTTTCCATAGATTTCTTTTGTTCTGAACTTGAATTGCATGCTGTCAAAAATAACAGGAGAATGCCCATGGTGGGGATTGATAAATTTTTCATCATTTTTATAGTTTTATTCTGATCAGCAGATAAATTTTTCAGGTAATAACCTTAATATATAAAACGGACAGAAAAGGTAAAATGTTTTGGTGACAGATAGGAGCCCGTATAACTTTCGCTCTTTTCAGTCGTATTCGCTACTCCTTCACCATATCTGGTGGTCAAAGAAAGCCTCAGCAAAAACCCGGCCGGGTTATATTGGGGGTTATATTCAAATGTTTGTGTAAATTGATACCAATGCTGAATTCTTTATTTTTGCGGAATGTAATTCTTAAAAATAAAACAGATTGAGAAAGAATAAAAATCTGATGGGAAAATCCCTTTCCCGCAGAAGTTTCATGAAAATCGGGTTAACCGGTTTGGCAGGTGCCATTATCCTTGAAAGGGGGATTGATTATTTTACCGAGAGC
>JBLNAN010000250.1:0-4456 GCA_050259355.1 Syntrophothermus sp.
CCCCAGCTGGTTCAGGATTGGCGGTGTGGCGAATGACATGCCCGACGGATGGGAAAAGGCTTTCCAGGAATTTGTCCATTATATGCCGAAGCGATTGAAGGAATATGAGAAGATGGTGATCCGTAACAGTATCTTCCGGGGCAGAACCGTAGGAATTGGCGTTCTCACCACCAAGGAAGCCAGAGAATGGGGAATGACCGGCCCCGGATTGCGTGCTACCGGTTATGGGTATGATTACCGGAAGCAGCGTCCGTATTCAGGATATGAAAATTTTGATTTTGCTGTTCCGGTGGGTAAAAATGGCGATTGCTACGACCGGGCTCTCGTGCGGATGGAAGAGATGTGGCAGAGCCTGAAGATCATGCAGCAGTGTATAGATCACATGCCTTCGGGGCCATATAAATCCGATCACCCGCTCGCTACTCCTCCCCGCAAGGAACAAACCATGAAAGATATTGAAACGCTTATCCATCATTTTCTGAGTGTCACGTGGGGACCGGTGATACCTGCCGGAGAAGCCATGGTGCCGATCGAGGGTGCTAAAGGAAGCTATGCATATTACCTGGTGAGCGATAAAGATACCTCGGCGTACAGGAACCGCATCCGGACTCCCTCCTTTCCGCATATTCAGATGATCCCTTTCATGAGCCGGGGATACACCATTCCGGATCTGTTCGCCAATCTCGGTGCAGCAGATTTTGTGCTGGCAGATCTTGACCGTTAATATAATTCAAAAGGTGATGTTGACAGAAGAAGAAAAAATTGAAATTTCAAAGGAAATAAATGTTTTTCCTTTTCCGCAGGCCGCCTGCCTGGACGCGCTAAAAATAGTGCAGAACAAAAGAAGATGGGTTTCCGATGAGGCGATCAGGGATATCGCTGATTTTCTATCGATGTCATCGGATGAAGTGGACGGTGTGGCGACTTTTTACAGTCGCATTTACCGTCAGCCTGTCGGCAGGAACATCATACTGGTTTGCAACAGCATGACTTGCCTGTTACTTGACTATGATACCGTTTATGATTCAATCGTGAAAAAACTAAAGATCCGGTTTGGTGAAACCACGCCCGACAACAGGTATACGCTGCTCCCGGTTTCCTGTCTGGGTGATTGTGATCATGCACCAGCCATCATGATCAATGAAGATCTGTATAGTGATGTCTCCGTCGATAATATTGAGGAGATACTAAAAAAATACCTGTAGAAGAAGATGGAGCGACCACTCACTCAACATATTATTCCGGGAAAAGCTCCCTTGTCGCTGAAGGAATACCAGGATACCGGCGGATACCAGCTACCCAAGTTTTTCAGGGCTTTGCATCCTGACGACATCATTGGGATAATAAAGCAATCGAACCTGATGGGCCGCGGGGGTGCCGGATTTCCAACAGGTACCAAGTGGAGTTTCGTTCCCAAAGCACCCGGCCAGAAATATCTCATCTGCAATGCCGATGAAATGGAGCCCGGAACTTTCAAGGATCGTTATCTGATGGAAGGAAATCCTCACCAGTTGCTGGAAGGAATGATCCTGGCCGCATATGCTACCGGTGCAGACAAAGCCTATATTTTCCTTCGCTGGGCATACAAGAAAGCAGAGGCAATCCTGCGTCAGGCTTTGAAGGAAGCCTACAAGGAAGGCGTGCTGGGACAGAATATCATGGGAACCGGTATCAACATGGATATTTACCTGCATATCAGCGCGGGCCGTTACATCTGCGGAGAGGAAACCGCGCTGATCAATGCACTGGAAGGGAAGCGGCCGATTCCAAGGGCTAAACCCCCTTTTCCCGCGGTATCGGGTCTCTTTGGCAAACCAACCGTTGTCAATAATGTCGAGACTTTATCCTGTGTACCGCATATCATCGAAAAGGGAGCACAATGGTTCAAAGACATCAGTGCAACCGGCGAGGGAGGAACAAAAATATATGCTGCCAGCGGAAGAGTAAACAAACCGGGACTCTGGGAATTGCCGCTGGGTACCAGTATGCGGGAAGTGATTGAAGAATATGCAGGCGGAATGAAAGATGGATATCAGCTCCGGGCCGTGATACCCGGCGGCGCCTCGACGGATTTCGTAAGTGCCGGCGATATTGATGTGCTCATGGATTTTGCTTCCATGCCAAAAGTCGGCAGCCGTTTGGGAACCGCGACCCTGATGGTGATGGATGACCGTACTTGTCCGGTGAGGCTGTTACACAACATCGAACAGTTTTTTTCACTTGAAAGTTGCGGCTGGTGTACGCCCTGCCGGGAAGGTCTGCCGTGGGTTGAAAATATTCTTTTGGCCATCGAACAAGGCAGAGGCATTCCTAAACATCTCGAAATCCTTGAAAATCATACCCATTACCTTGGTCCGGGCAACACTTTCTGTGCCCACGCTCCCGGTGCAATGGAACCCCTGCAGAGCGGACTGAAATTATTTCATGATGATTTTGTTAAACATATAGAGGGCAAAAAATGCCCGTGGAGGTCCTGATGCTGAATGTGAAAATAGACGGAAACAACTACCAGGTAGAAGAAGGTAAAAACTTGCTTGAAGCCTGCCTTTCCCTTGGATTTGACCTGCCCTATTTCTGCTGGCACCCTGCCATGGGATCTGTCGGGGCCTGCCGTCAGTGTGCCGTCAAAAAGTTCAAGGATGAAAATGATACCAAGGGCAAAATCATCATGTCCTGTATGGAACCTGTTACCAACGGGATGATCATTTCCATTGATGATCCTGAAGCCAGGAATTTCCGGAAATCCATCATTGAAAGCCTGATGCTGAATCATCCCCACGATTGTCCGGTATGTGATGAAGGAGGAGAATGTCATCTCCAGGACATGACCATGATGACCGGCCATAACTACCGTCGTAGCGAGAAGAAAAAAAGAACTTATAAAAACCAGTACCTGGGGCCGTTCATCAACCACGAGATGAACCGTTGTATCGAGTGTTACCGTTGCGTGCGCTTTTATAAAGATTATGCCGGGGGGAAAGACTTTGATGTCTTCGGATCCCATGATCACGTTTATTTTGGCCGCCATGAAGAAGGAATGCTTGAAAGCGAATTCAGCGGAAACCTTATAGAAGTTTGTCCCACCGGTGTTTTTACAGATAAAACCCTGCGGCAGCACTATACCCGTAAATGGGATCTTACCAATGCCCCGTCGGTTTGTCACAACTGCAGCGTGGGATGTAATATCATTGTGAGCGAGCGATACGGGGAAGTGAGAAGGGTCATGAGCCGCTACAACGGCGCTGTAAACGGTTATTTTATCTGTGACAGGGGTCGTTTCGGATATAGTTTTATCAACAGTGATAAAAGGATCAAGCATCCAACGGTTAAAAACCAGGATACTCAGAATACAGAACCCGCGGATGATGAAACCGCCCTGATTAATCTGAAAAAATTATTGCTGAATGAAAAAAACATCGTGGGCATTGGTTCGCCGGAATGCTCTCTGGAAACAAATTACCTGTTGCAAAGTGTCGTGGGAAAAGATAATTTTTACCAGGGCGTCACCTCTATACAGGTGGAGATGCTTAATCATTGCATGAATATTCTCAATCTGCCGGGCGTTCATTCACCTTCACTGAAAGAAATTGAAAAGGCGGATGCAGTGCTCATCCTCGGGGAAGATGTACAACTGGCTGCTCCCATGATGGGCCTCGCGCTTCGTCAGGCATCCCGTACGGTTCCAATATCACAGGCTGTAAAAGCCGGTATCCCTCAATGGCATGATGAAGCGCAGCGGAATATGTCTGGTGAGACAACGCCTTTTTTTATCATCCATCCTGAAAAGACCCGGCTGGATGAATTGGCCACGGGAAGGTATAATGATGATCCTGTTGATCTTATAAAGGTATTGATTTCAGCCATAACAGGAAACGATTCAGAAACGGATCAGAAGCGGAAGGACTTTTCCCGGCAAGTTTTACAGGCATTTCAAAACGCTAATAACCCACTGATTATCACCGGAACATCATTGGAAAACAAAGATCTTCTGCAATCCGCGGAAGTTCTTATCCGTGAATTCGCCGGCCACAAAGAAAATCTGATGGTAGCCATGGTGGTCCCGCATTGCAATTCCATCGGACTTGGTCTGCTCGGCGGTAAATCTTATGAAGAAATGCCTTCCGGCGAACTGGTGACTGCCATCGTGCTGGAAAGCGGTACCGTGAAGAACCTGATGGATGAAAAAAAAGGTTTGCAGGTTGACAAACTGATCCTGCTGGATCATACCATGAGCGAAATGGCAGGTAAAGCCGAACTGGTGCTTCCTTCCGGAACCTATGCTGAGACGGAGGGTACGCTGGTAAATTACGAGGGACGGGCCCAGCATTTTTATAAAGTTTTACCACCGGCCCCGGGTATCACCGAAGGATGGCAATGGCTCAGGGAAATGCTGATGATTAAACAATATCCCGGGGCGGCCTTGTGGCAAACGGTTAACGACGTGATGTTATCGATG
>JBLNAN010000251.1:0-3710 GCA_050259355.1 Syntrophothermus sp.
TGTCAAGTTTTTTTAGTTTAATTTTTGTAAAGGTAAGGATTTGCCGGGAGGAATTGACTCAAAAACCAATTCGGCGATATCCTTTACCTCTTTTGTTGATGCAGAAGCAATTGTTTTTTTACAAAGCGGACATCCTGTCACGATCAGCTCGGGAGATGGTTTTTCCAGGACACTGACGGTTTCCGAAATGATTTTCTTCCTCTCTTCGGGCAGGATATTAAAGATGCCCAGACTTCCTCCACAGCATAGGGAATCGTGATCTTCATGTTCAACCGGCAAGAGATCAGCCACCTTGCGCACCAGTTCCCGTGGTTCCTGGTAAATACCCAGTCCGCGTCCGAGGTCGCAGGGATCATGATACACGGCTTTTCTGAATACGGTCTGGACCGGGATTTTCCCGTTTTTCAGCAGTTCCAGGATATATTGAGAATGATGAAGTACCCTTATTGTAAGATCATAATGTTCGCGGAATACCCTGAGGCAGATGGGGCAGGAGGTCACCAGAATGCCGGCACCGGAGGAAAAGATTGCCTGTTTATTGGCTTCTATCATCGCCCTGGCCTGTTCTTCCTTGCCTGCCAGCATCATGGGCCGGCCACAGCAGATGCTTCCATCTTTATCCAGATGAATATATTCCACCCCTGCCGTGGAAAAAATGCCTTTCACCGAATGAATGACGGAAGGGGTGAGATGTCCCATGCATCCTGAAAAATAAATTACCTTAACCTGTGCAGGTTTCACCACCGGAAGATACGCGTGGTCTGACCTTTCATTTTTCAGAAAATTTCCGCGTTGTTCCAGCCGGTGAAAATCGGTGCTGATCCCGACAGGACAAGCATCCTGGCATCGTCCGCAAACCAGGCAACGGTTGGCGGTTTCCTGCCTGACACTTTCGTTCCGGACGGACTGGATAAAATATACCGGCTGAATGGTATGAATATCTGCAGAAGAGCTTAGCTGACATGCATCAATGCAAACCCCGCAACGGGAGCAGGAAAATATCTCGGTTTGGGTAAATCCGGGGCTTTGATGACTTGCCTTTATTCCGAAGTTACGAAAAAGGATCAGCAGGACTTCCGTCGGGATATGCATATACCGCGAGTAGGGAAGGGCGATGAAAAAAGTGCCCAGTACCAGTGAATAGGTCCACCAGAGAAGATAGGCCATGAACTGGTCGGAGAGTGGCCAAAGGAATGCCAGGACATTGCCGAAATGCTGTGTGAAAAATCCACCCCCGTAACCAAAGGCGCCGGCAGTAAAGCTTTCGGCCATCAATCTTGAAGGAAAAATAATCCACAGGCTGAACAAGGCGATCCGGTCGGCCAGCGGGTGCCGTGTTGTCTTTTTCATTCCAAACCATCTGGAATGACTTCTTTTAATCATGGCCATGATTACTCCGCTCAGTACGAAAAGCAGCAGAAGGTCCATGAGAAAGCGGAAAAACCCCGGTACCGTGAAGATCTCGAAGGGCAGCACGTGCCGGTCATGGATAAAAAATTTCAGAAAAATAGGGTAATAGGGCGGGTTGATCCATAAACCACTGTAGATCCTGGATTCCATGTTACCGATGACGATCAGCATGAACCAGCCAAAAGCCAGGCTCATGTGCATGTATCCCAGTAAAGCGTTTTTCCGGAACATTTTCCGGTGCAGCAGACTTTCAAAAAATACTTCCCGTAAGGCGAAAAACAGGGCAGGACTGCGAAAACCCTTGTAAAACCTGTTCCGGTCGTCCTTGCTCAATCCTTTTATCCAGCCACTCCAGCTCTTCCCGATGCTGATAAGAACGAACAGCAGGCCGAAAGAGAAAGGCAGAACAAAGAGGTCAAAGGTCATGGCCGGGGAATTGTTTTATTAGCAGGGACAACACGTGTCTTGTCCGTAGGCGTCTTGTCCGTGGGCATCTTGTCCATACAAGCAAGTATGAGGTTCCTGAGGTTGACGCCTCTTGGGCAGGCAAGCTGGCATTTTCCGCAGAACATGCATTTCTCCAGTTCCTTTGCCAGGCCATCGTATTCCGACCTGCGGATAAAGGTGTGTATCCTGCGGATGTTGAATGATGTGAAATTGCCGGCGCTGCAAGTAGCGGTGCAGCTTCCGCAGCCAAGACAGATGGCAATGGTAGGTTCAATGGTGCTGATGACAGACACTATTGAATGATCATTCAGGTCATAGTTGATCTGCCGGTCAGAGCTGATGCTGTAACCGAATGCTTTTCCTTTAATTTTCTTTTCCTGCATGACCAGCAACTTTTTCCTTAAGATATTGCGTGATCTGGATGGCAGCAGCACGAGCGTCAGAAATGGTTTTCTCTATGCCCACCGGTCCTTTGACAGCTCCCGAAATAAAAACCCCATCCATGGAGGTATGATTACAGCGGAAATGTTCATCAACAGGGGAGAGGAAGCCATCTTCAGAGGGTGCAAGACCCAGCATCGCGGCCAACCTGTTCGTTTCTGCTGAAGGAACAAAACCAACGAGCAGGATCAGCAGGTCAACCGTCATCTTCAGGGGAAGTCCCGTCAGGGTATCTTCCACCTTTACCAGTATTGAATGATCCTGGTTTTCACTGGCTTCCGATAATCTCCCGCGGATAAAATGAATCCCGTATTTCTGCTGGGCTTCATAATACATTTCTTCAAAATGGCGGTCGAACATCCGCAGATCCATATAAAATGAAAAAATTTCCATTCCCGGAAGAAGCTCTTTTATTTCGATAGCCTGCTTGACGCCAGTGATACAGCAAAGCTTGGAGCAATAGAGATTACCAACTTTCTCGTCCCTGGAACCCACGCAATGTACCAGCCCGACTCGTTTTGTTTTTATCCCCGCAAGAAAGTTTTCTGAACGGTTTTTTCTGAAAAATTCCTCCAGTTCCGCCGAGGTGATCACGTTGTCGTAGATTCCATAGCCATATTCTTCTTTCTTTCTTGCATCAAAAACTTCATATCCAGTAGAAATAAGCAGGGCATCAGAAATAAATTCTTCATGGTTTTCAAGTTTCACCCTGAACCTTTCATTTTCTTTTTCGATTGTCTGCACCTTTGCATCCAGATGTACCGAAATGCCGTCATTCATACCGCTTTCCAGGTATTGCAGAACTTCTGCACCCGGACGTCTGTTGGGAAAAAGCCGGTCCCATTTCTGTAAATGTCCGCCCAGTGAATTTTCTCTTTCCAGAAGTATGACTTCCATTCCTGATCTTGAAAGCTGTGATGCTGCTTCCATACCGGCAACACCGCCTCCTATGATGATCACACTGTTGCTCATGAGGTTTCCGGATAAAATTTAATGAATGAAGGGGATTCTGGTCTGCCAAGATCCTCGCCATTTATCCCTCTGAATTTTTTTTCTGGATCATACGCTACGCCAATTTTATCAAGGAAAGGCTCCACGGGTACCTGGTGAACCTGGAATCCCAGATCCCAGGGATCAAATCCAAGGACCAATCCTGCAAGTTCTTCGTAGGTCATTACCGGAATTCCCTGTCCGTCAGGGCCATAGGTTTTGCCTTCCATCTCGCTGATCGCGTATTGCCAGCGGTCGAGGAACATCGGGCAGCCCGGGCAATTCGTAAGAATCATCTGAGGATGATAAGACTCCATCGAGTCGAATTTCTTCTTTGAACAGGCGATGGAATAGCCGCGGTTGGCCTGTACAAGGTACTGCCTGAACCCGAATCCGCAGCAATGGCGGCGTTCAGGATAGTC
>JBLNAN010000252.1:0-3126 GCA_050259355.1 Syntrophothermus sp.
ATTGCCCCTGAATGCCATCAACAGCAAATTTCTCAGTCTTTTAAAACTATTTGCTCCTTTCGGGCCGGGCAATATGTCGCCGGTTTTTATGACCACGGGGGTGGTATCGGCCGATGACGGCATCCGGCTGGTGGGCAAAAACGAACAGCATCTGAAATTATCCATCATACATCCCGAGATTTCCAGTCAGCCCCACGATGCGATCGCTTTCCAGCAAAGTGAACATTATGACATCATCAAATCAGGCTGCAGATTTGATATATGTTATCATGTTGAAGGAAATGAATGGCAGGGAAAGATAACGCCCCAGCTGAACATCAAGGATATCAAGATCAAGGCCCCGGTTAAGGACCCGTCATAATCAGACCTTACAATTTCCGAAACAAACGCCCATCCGGTTTGCTTTCTCGATCAGCGGATGATCGGGAGGAACCGTCCGGAGTTTTCCGCCTACTTCTGACAGAGGGACCGAGGTGATCACATCACCCAGCGAAGAAACCATCAGTCCGAATTGATTCTTGGCGATCAGTTCTACCGCGTATGCGCCATACCGGGTGGCCAGCAACCGGTCCATGGGTGAAGGACTTCCCCCTCTCTGAATATAACCCAGGATGGTTTCCCTGGTTTCCAGACCCGTGAGTTCATTGATACTTCTGGCGATATAATTTGCCGGGGTTTCACCTTTCGGGCACTTGATCCCCTCGGCGACAATCACAATCGAGTAAGGTTTTTTATTGATGGCTCGTTTTTTCAGGTAGGCAGCGACGTTATTCATGTCATAATCGATTTCCGGCATGAGGATCACGTCTCCTCCACCGGCCATTCCCGAATAAAGTGCAAGCCAGCCCGCGTGATGTCCCATCACCTCGAGCACCATGATCCTTTTATGGCTGTTGGCAGTTGTGTGTAAACGGTCAATGGCCTCTACTGCAATCCACAAAGCCGAGTCAAAGCCAAAGGTCACGTCGGTACCCCAAACATCATTGTCGATGGTTTTTGGAATGCCGATGATGTTGAGCCCTTCCTCAACCAGGAGGGCAGCCGTTCGCTGCGTTCCGTTGCCCCCGATACAAACCAGCGCATCCAGTCCCAGCTCCTCATAATTTTTCTTGATGAGATTGGGCTTGTCCTGGGAACTGAACACGTTGCTTTTTTTGAATGGATTTTCGCGGGAAGTCCCCAGGATGGTTCCCCCGAGCGTAAGGATTCCGGAGAGCTGGTTTTCATCCAGTTCCACGAACTCCTTGTTGATGAGACCGAGAAAACCGGAAGAGATCCCGATAACTTCCATCCCGTATTCCAGGATGGCCGTTTTTCCAACGCCCCGTATGGCAGCGTTGATGCCGGGACAGTCACCCCCGGCAGTCAGGATCCCGATCCGTTTACCCTTGTGTTTTCCCTTCATTTATTTCAATTCAAATGAACCCGATCCGATTTCTCGTTCTTCCGTAAAAACCGTCACGGTGTATTTTCCTTTCATGGCCGTCTTGTCATTATCCTTCTTCGTCCAGGTCACGCACACCGGAACTGCATCACCCTGGTAGGTGACATCTTCCCGGAGCGAGAAGGGAACATTCTGACCATTGAACTGGAAAGTGTCATATTTGCTCTTGATCACCACCACATTGTCGGGCCGGGTTATCCGCACATAAATGCTGATCTTTCCTGCTTTCACCAGTTTGTTCTCTCCCAGGGTGAAACAAACTTTGAGCCGGTCTGTACGACTGGCTTTGTCGGTGGGTGTTTCTTTTTCCCCGCCCTTCAGCTTGAGCGGTGTAACCCGCACGTCATAGGCCTTGATGTATGCGGCCTGGCTGATCTTCTCGTTCAATGCTTCCTTATCCTTGACCAGCAGGGAAGACTTGTTCTGTTCGTTGCGGTAATCCTGACGGATCTTCTCGTTCTCTGCCTGAAGCTCACGGTTCACGGTATACAGCGAATCCATCTGCCGGACATAATTCTGGGCGATCTTCTGCAGCTGACCCAGTTTTTTCCTGATCTTCTGGTATTCCCATTCGGTATCCAGCAGTTTACGAATTTCGATGGCATTGGCCTGAATAACACTATCCTTCCTGCTCAGTGAATCAGACAAAGCGCCATACAGCTCTTTTGTCTTGTTGTGTTCAACGATTACAGAATCCAGCTCGTGCTGAAGGGCGATTTTCTCTGTTTCCTTTTCCTTGACAAGCCCGGTAAGCTGCCGTCGCTGAATGAACAGGAAAACAAGCAGCAGAACGATAGCGGCTACCAGAATAGCCACAAGGATCAGATTTCTCTTCGAGCTGGTGGGTGTATTTTCTTCCATGGCTTTTCTTTTAAAGGGTCGGATCGTTATTCTTTGATAGCTTTTACGGTATTTCCGTGCTCTCTCACGATCTCTTTCAGCCACCATTCAGGGTAACCCGGCTGACTCGGCATCACGGCCTGACCGGTTCCGTTGTTCTGGAATTTACCATCTTTTTCTTTCTTGATGTTGCCATCAATGTATTTTACCAGCAGGTATTCTCCCATTTTTCTCCAGCGGGCAACCAGTTCATCGCCGGTTTTGACTGAATAATTGGTGAGGATGGCCCGTGCTTTTTTGGGATCAGTTTTATAAGCGGCCAGCGCTTCCTGATCGATCTTTGCAACCTGGGCAATATAATCTTTCTCCAACTGTTGCTGAACGGGCTGAATGTCCTTCAGCATATCATTGTAGCGGGTATATGCCCAGTTGGTGACCCAGTTGAAGGTCCAGAAAGCAGAAGTAGGACTGTACTCCAGCATGCTTCCGTTGCCAACCGCGTAGCTCTTGGGAACTTTTGTCATTCCGCAGTACATCGGGGCGAAAACCATGGTGTAGGTATCATCAACGCCAAACCAGTGGATACCTCCGATGGGGTCGGGCAGCCAGTTTCTCGACTGTGCCACGAAAACGAAACCCGTTTGCTGTGTGGAAACAGCGCGTTCATGAACATAATCCACGCTGTCGACTTTCCAGGTCATGGGACGCCAGCGGTAGGGGCAAGCATAGGGACCCGCGCCGATATCTTTTGTCATATCCATGGAAGTTCCTTCATAATGATCCCTCATCAGGTTCATCACGTCGTGAACGCTTACTTTCTTATCCGGCTTGATCCAGAGCGG
>JBLNAN010000253.1:0-5413 GCA_050259355.1 Syntrophothermus sp.
ATCCGGCGTGGGTACAAGGTTGTAATGAACCAAGGTGGGCATCACCTGCAATGACAGACGCTCGCTGAATTTCCGGGCCAGGATGGCTTCAAAGGCATAGGATATTCTGGAAGAAAAATAATTTTTTCTTTCCGGATGCTGCCACTTGGTAGAGGTAATGGCCGTGCTCCCGAAAATCGTTAGCGTGACCGGCATCCTTCTGGCGCCCGTGCTTTGACGCAGTGCCTTTATCTTCAGAAACCCGTCCCAGGTATTTTCCATGGTATTTATTCCGACTGCTGCCCCGGCCCAGTTGGTGATCCCGTACTCAAGTCCCAGGCGGATCGTTGCCTGCTTCAGTCCGAAAAGGTTTTCATAGCCCGTGTTGATAGCACCAAAATGATGCGTGATGAGAAAGAGAAGATCTCCCTTGTACGGGTTGTCGGCAGAATGCCCGATGACGATCCGGGTGGTTTTGAATGTTCCCTGCGTATAATTCACTGTTTTGGCATCACCATTCGATAGCAGCATCATCAGTGAGTCCTGGGCATGAAGTGCAGCGCTCCCGAACAGGATCAGCAATAAAAGTAGATATTTTCTCATGACGGGGGACTTTTAATTATTGGGAAAACCCGCGTTGATCCAGAAGTTGATCTTGGCCAGATCACATTGCGGAAGTTGCAGGCTGTTCAAAGGCATATGAACATAACCGGGTAGCCAATTGGTAACCCCTTTTAATTTGCCGTTGGCAGCAATGATCTGTAACCCCTGGTAATTCTCGGTCACAACGTTCCCGTTGGCAAGTGCTGCAGAATGACAGGTGTTGCAGTTGGCCGCCATGATGGAAACGATCGTGCCGGAATAGGTTGAAGAGGTGCTGTCGCAGGCAGTATAGGGATATAGGTCATATTCATTGTCGTTGTAACAGGAGTTGAGCGCGGCTCCCAGTACAAAAAACAAAATCAGGAATTTCAGGTATTTTTTCATCCAAAATGAATTAAGGTTTACCATTTCTGATCCAAATTTCAAAGGTACTCAGGGCGCAGGCAGAAAGCATGGGCCCGCCTTTTGGCATGGCTGAAAAGCCGGGTTCATGACGGATGGCTCCCGTCAGTTTGCCGTTATCGGCCACCGCGGAAACCCCGTTGTAGCTGTCCAGATTGAAGCCGCCACCGGGGTTGTTTCCCGAATGGCACGAAATACACCAGGTGTTTATAATGGGCACGATTGAACCGGTATAGGTTACCTGCACGGTATCGCATCCTGTTGAATCGCAGCGGTTGTTCATGGCACCCTGGCTGATCCACCAGTAAATGATACTTTTCTGCTCTGTGGTGAAAGGCTGATCACGCGGCATTCTTTCTTCTTCATTGGAGAACAGCACCCGGTAAAGCTGGCTGCCCTGGGGATCGAATGGAACAACCATGCGCATTATATTCTGATATCCGTCCAGCACGATTTCTTCATTTTGATTGTCATGACATCCCGATTTAGCACAGCCGGTCAGAATCAGGGGATATACGGAATTCATGAAATACACACTGTCGTGGGAACACTTGAATTCAGGCCCAGGGGGTGCCGGGCGGGAAGGTGCCATCGAAAGATCGGCCGTGTGATGACAACCCGTTACAATTAAGAATAGGGGAAGGATGATCAGAGAGAGTTTTTTGATCTGCATGGTTCTTTTTATGAATGCACGAATTTAAATAAAAAATAAACATGTAAAATAGGTTCTGACACCTGCAAATCGGAACATGGGCTTCTTATTTTCTTTGTTATGGTTTTTTTCTTTTTACATTTGCATCCGGTAGCCACTCCCGATCCCTACTTTCTCATATGATAAATCGATTGCTATGGTCGGTATCTGTTTTCCTACTTCTGCTTTGCGGTTGCGGCAAGAACACGGAATATCCTCATGAGAAGCTTAATGACAGGCAGGTAAAAATTCTGGACGATTCCGTTAAATTACTTGATTCGCTGGTGCTCAGCACCGCTGATCCGGTTGTTGCAAAAGGGTATGCATCAAGGGCGCTTCAGCTGGCAAGAAAAGCTGGAGTGAACCGCTCCATGATCCAGTCCTACATGGCCATGGGAAACGCCTGTTCCGTCTCACAACCTGATAGCGCTTTTCTTTTTTATAATAAGGCATTTGAACTGGCTGACAGTTTGCACGACATTTCCATCAAAGACAAGATCTATTACAACCTGGCCATCCTGCATCTCTCGGCGATGGATTATCATCAGTCCCTGAAACTTCTCGATACCGCGCTTTTACTGGCATTCAAAAACAACCATGCAGAAACCGCCTCCAATTGCCTTAACATACTGGGAAATATTTATTCTGATCTGAATGATGACGAGAATGCTCATAAAATGTATGATTCAGCATATAAAATGGCCCAGCGAAAATCATTGTTCCCGCAAATGGGATCGGCCCTGGGAAATCTCGCCAGGATTGAACAGGACCCGGATAAAAGAATCACCATGACCCGCGAGGCCATTGGTCATCTGAAAAAATCGCCCGGAACCGGGGAAGCCGCGGCGATATTGCTTTCCAATCTCGCGAGTTATTCTGTAAATCCGGATACGGCTATCAAATATTATTTTGCCTCCATCAGCATGATCCGGCCGGAAGCTTCTCCGGAAATATATATAGGTAACTACAATAACATGGCTTATTCTTATCTGGATAAAAAGGATGTTAATAAAGCCGAGGAATACATTCGGGATTATGCACTCCCGCTTGCCTTGAAAACAAACAGTCTTGGCTGGCAATCAACCATTTATGATACCTATTCGGATATTATGAAAAGCAAGGGCCAGCTTCAGAAGGCACTTGATTTTCAGAAGAAGGCCTTATCGCTGACCGAGCTGGCCAACAAGGAAGCAGCTTCTTCACAGGTTCGGCTCCTGGCTGCAATTCTTGATGTTAAAAACAAGGAAAATGTAATCCGTGAAGGAAAGATTGACCTAATGAGAGCAAGGGCAGTTAAAAATTCCATTCTGCTGGGCAGTACCATTTTCTTTCTCCTGATCCTGGCTTTCTTCTTCGGCTGGATGCAGAAAAAGCGAATGCAGCTGCAGAAACGACAGATTGATTCCGCGAGAAGAATTATCCAGGCTGAGGAAAATGAACGGACAAAAATCGGCCGCGATGTGCATGACCTGACCGGACAGAAATTTCTTTCCTTCTTCACCTTTTTTGAATCCATTCAGTACAAGGATATTTCCCAGAAAGACATCGCGCTGGCCATGTTGCAGGAAATCAAGGATGTTATCAGGGATATTTCCCATAAGGTCAGTCCAAAATGGCTGGATAAGTTTACCCTGGAGGAATCGGTTCAGGGACTTTGCTCCGACATGAAAAAAGTCTATCCGGTAAACCTTGAGATGATCATCAACAAGCCTTTTCCTGTTGTAAGTGCTGAAATTAAACTGCATGTCTTCAGGATGGTACAGGAAATGGTGACCAACTACCTGAAATATTCAAAAGATGCCGAGGCACTTATCGATCTTTCTGTGGAAAACAACATGCTGACCCTGAAATACCAGGACAACGGTCCCGGCTTCGACACGAAGAAAATACTGAAAACCAGTACCGGTATCAGCAATATTCAGGAAAGAGTGAGCCTGCTGAACGGAAAGGTGGAAATCGATTCGAGCCCCGGATTCGGTACCTATTATGAAATCAATATTCCCATATCGTAATGTCACAGCTAATACGTTTATTTTCTATCGAGGACCACTGGGTCGTTATCAAGGGACTGACCTCCTTCAGGCCCGACAGAGAAGGGATCACACTGGCCTGTGGCGCCGAGAATATGGAAGAAGCGCTCACGGCAGATCCAGATTCTTTTGATCTCATTCTCCTTGATCTGATCATTCCCGGCACTGATCCGGAAAATAACATGGAACTGATCAGTAAGACCTATCCTGGAAAACCGGTGATCATCCTTACATCACAGGAAAGTTCAGTTTGGGAACTGAAAATGTACAAGGCCGGCGTAAAGGCATTTCTGACCAAGACCATCGGGAGAAAAGAACTGGTGAACACCATCAGGAATGTATTCAACGGGGCAGACTTCAGCGTGGAACGGATCAGGGAATTGGAAAGCGAGATGAAGGATTCTACTTCTGCCTGGGAGAATTATCTGAAGCCCAAAGAGAAGGAGATGCTGAAAATGTATCTCCAGGAAAAAAATTTCAAATCCATCGCCGATAAAATTGGGGTTTCCGAGGATGTCGTTTATAAAACCATGAGCCGGCTACGGGATCGTTTTAAGGTAAAAAACAACCTCGCCCTGCTGAAGATTTTTCAGGATAAATTGTAGTGAAAAATCGCTCCTGGTTGCCATAACACGGTATAATTTCTGCCGCATGACGGGCATTTTATTCCAACTCAATTTTTAAATACTTGTTAATCAGGGTGTTTGGTTTTGCGATTTTTTCCAAAACCTGACAAATCTCATATTCTTTTTTACTATACTTTTAATCACCTAATCTAAATCTATAAAAAATATGAAAAAAGCATTACTGGTTTTTGTAATAATGCTCTTTGCAGCTGCTTTTCGGCCAGCTTTTGCCCAGTACCCTATTCCGTCTTTTCATGCCGAAGTAAAAGGCAAGGCAGTTTTCAAGGGAAATCTGAGCGTACAAGATAAGAAACGCACGATAAATGTAAGAATTACCAAAATGGGGGCCACCGATGAAGGCGAAACTTCTCCATTTGCAATGGTAACTATTGCAACCACTGACTTGCGGACGGTGCTGGGACCTTACAAATTATTATATTTTGATGTTCTCACGGTAGTAATTGACGACAGGGAGTGGGGCGTTTTAATCGATTCGCAGGAACCAGTATATGCAGATGTCTGGTACTCGACAATTGAATAACAGGAAAGTTAAATAGTCATAAGAACTTGTCCAGGAAGCCCGGAGTCCGGCCGGAGGGTCGGCACGAGGAATATCAGGTCTTAATCATACCAGAAAATCAAAAAAGGAAGCAGACTATTCGGGATGGGCTGCTACCGCGACCTGGTTAAACACATTTCCTGGATATTATAAAAAGTCAGGTGCACTCCCCCGGCACCTGCTTTTTTTTTATTCTTCCGTGAAGAGGCTGGCAATATCCTCGCCTTCCCGCAGGTAATAGCCGATGAGCCCGGCCTTCAGACTTCCTTCAACATTTTCGGGAGTATCATCAACGAAGAGCGTTTCAGCAGGATCGAGTTTCGCATCCTGTAAAACAAAATCAAAAACCTCTCTTCCCGGTTTGATAAGTCCTATTTCATAGGAGAGATAGAATTTCTTAAAAAGATCTTCGAACGATTTATAACCGAACTTCATCTGAAAATCATGCAGGTATTTCCTGTAATGGATGATGTTGGTGTTGCTCAGCAGGAAGAGGTTGTAAGTATCGCGGATGTTCTCAATC
>JBLNAN010000254.1:0-5564 GCA_050259355.1 Syntrophothermus sp.
ACGTATTTTATCCCGGGTATTTTTTTGATTTTATCAGGAGAAAACTGATCGGTAGTGAAGGTTTTTCCTTCTTTGGGCTGAATAAGGATATCCGGATTAAATGAATTGAAAAGCGAAACCACTACCTTGTCGAAGCCATTGAAAACCGACAGCACGATGATGAGGGCCATGGTTCCGATCATTACGCCTGCAAGCGAAACCCCTGAAATGATGTTGATGATGTTGTGGCTCTTTTTGGAGACCAGGTACCGTCGGGCTATGTAAAATGAGAAATTCATCAGTTCACTTAAGAGCAGTGACGATCAGGCCGGTTCCCCTCTGGTGTTTACCTCTCACGTCCAGGGCATTCAGGATAAGCGCAAAAGGAAATGTGATCAAATAGTAAAAGGGGAGAAGGATAAAAAAGATTTTTGAGGTATTCAGCATCTGGATCGGGTATTTCATGGAAAGTCGCCAGGCCATTTGCCCCGGCTTCCCATAAGAATATCTTGCCGAAGTGGAAGTAAATCCTGCCCTTTTCAGTTTATCCTGGATTTCCTGAAGGTTATAGCCATCCCGAACATGCTCATCGATGAAGGAATGCTCCTCGTCATGATCATGAACATCAGAACCGCCCTGGTCGGAAGGGGTGGAGATCAGCACCATTCCTCCTTTTTTCAGAGACTGGTGAAAATTTGAGAAGACCTTTTCATCTTCAAGAATGTGTTCCATCACATCCACGCTGAGGATCAGGTCAAAGCCTTCCGGTTTGCTGAAACGGGTAAGATCGGCAATGGCGAAAAGCACATTATTCCGGTGGATCCTGCTGAAAAACGCGTTGCAATCCGCCACCTGTTCCTCCTTCACGTCGACCGCTTCCACGGTCCAGTTTTTATTGAGGCCCGTCAGGTAATAGGTGTATTGTCCAAAGCCTGATCCCGCGTCCAGGATGTGCTGGTTTCCCTTCCGGGTTCCTGCCCACGCGCGGAGTTCTTTTTTCACGTGCCAGGTGCGGAGGAGCAGGATGTCGAGGAGACGATAAAAGAGAATTCGGAGAAAAGGTCTTTTGTTAAAGACTTTTCCCAGGGATTTTTTGATGGGATCGTATTGCATGAGGAATTATTTGTTCAGCAGATGGTCAATGTTTTCGATATAGTCGAGCGAGTCATCGATGAAAAACTGCAGATCGGGGATGATGCGAAGCTGGTTCTTCTCACGGTTGCCCATCTCCCTGCGGATGTCGCGGGTGTGCCTGCGGATAATGTCAAGCAGTTCCTCCTTGTCTTTCACCCCGAATATACTGACATACACCCTGGCCAGCGACATATCTTTGGTAATATTGATCTTGGTAACCGTGATCATGGCGCCCATGAAAAGGCTCCTGGCCTGCATCTGGAAAATTTCGCCCAGATCCTTCTGGATCAGCCTGGCGATCTTCTGTTGTCTCGTCGATTCCATAACACAAAGATAATAAAAAAGTAGATTGCAGTCCCCGACTGCAATCAATCCTTCCATCCTCAGTTCCCGACTGCAATCAATCCTTCCATCCTCAGTCCCCGACTGCAATCAATCCTTCCATCCGCAGTCCCCGACTGCAATCAATCCTTCCCCATCCTCAGTCCCCGACTGCAATCAATCGGTTCCCAATACCATGATAAATCGTATGGGTCATAAATAAATTAGATATATTTGTTATAAATTTTTTGCATCATGAAAAAGATGTTTATCCTGCTGGCATTCATTGTATCCGTGAGTGTTCACGCGCAAAATTATTATTATCAGTATTCAATAAATTTCGAAGACACCAGTCAGCTTTTCCGGCTGCAGATCGACACCTTGTCCAATCCTGCAAACATCTGGCAGATCGGTCCGCCGCAGAAAACAATTTTCAACGCCGCGCGATCCGTTCCGAACGTCATCATCACCGACACGGTCAACGCATATCCCGTGAACGATACTTCACGATTCGTCATCAAACATGTGTCGGATCCCATGGGCGGATTCCAGATGCCCCATACGGTGACCATGGCAGGTTATTACAAAGTCGACTGTGACAGCCTGACTGATTTTGGAACGATTGAATTTTCACCGGATAACGGGACAACCTGGGTCGATTTATTTACCGATACAACCTATCTGAATCAGAATTGTTATGAATGGCTTTCCAATAAACCTGTTCTTACCGGCAATACTTCACAATGGACCTGGTTTTACGTTTGGGTGGCAGGTTTTGGTCCGGTTTTTAACATTCAGCCCGGCGACACGGTCCTGTACCGGTTCACATTTTTTTCCGACAGCATTCAAACCAATAAAGAGGGACTGATGTATGATGATCTGGATTTCCTGGATTATGCCGAAGGGGTAAACGAGCTGCAAAGTCAGTTTTATTCAAAAGCCACTCCCAACCCGGCATCCGGTACTTCAACAATCCGGTTTGATAACAATGCAGGAGATATGCATGAATTGATCCTGTTTGACAATACAGGCAGCAGCATCCTGTTGAAGCAAAAAACAGACAAGGATCATCTGGAAATAGAAATGAATAATTATCCATCCGGAATTTATCTTTACAAGTTGCAAAACCAGAGAACCGGTAAATTATCCTTTGGCAAAATTGTGAAGAAGGGATAGAAGCGTTAAGCGTTGATCATTAACCTTTCCGTATCTTCGCGCCATGAAAACATTATTTTCCCCTTTCCAGATCAGGCATCACTCGATCAAGAACCGGATTGTTTTTCCGCCGGTGGTTTGTTTTCACTATTCCGATGGTGAAGGCTTTGTCAAAGAACGCAATGTGGAGCATTACCGCCAGCGTGCAGCAGGTGGTGCCGGGATCGTCATCACGGAGGCCACTGCCGTTATGAAAGACGGAAGGCTTGCATCTTTCCAGCTCGGGCTGTGGTCGGATGCACATATCGAGGGCATGAGCCGGATAGCCTCCACGGTGAAAAGCCACGGAGCGCTTTCGCTGGTGCAGATTCACCATGCCGGACTGATCACCCCGGAAACGGTTCACCAGGTGGCTTTATGTCCGAGTGCCGATGAAAAGAATCCCCGCTCGAGAACCCTTACCCCGGATGAAATACACGAGATCCGAGATTCTTTTATCGCCGCTGCAGCAAGAGCGAAGAAAGCAGGATTTGACGGTGTGGAACTGCATGGCGCTCATGGGTACTTGCTGAACCAGTTTGCTTCTTCTTTTTTCAACAAAAGAGAAGATGAATATGGCGGCGACTTCTCCGGCAGGATGAAACTCGCCACGGAAATTATCCGCGGCATCCGGGCGATGTGCGGCAACGATTTTCTGATTGGTTACCGCATGGGAACCAATTCCCCTTTGCTTGAAGATGGTATTGAAATCGCAAAATACCTGGAAACGCTGGGCATTGATATCCTTCATCCTTCTCATGGCGGCTCATTGCTGAATCTCCCGCGAACGCCCAAAGATTTTGAATTCAACTGGATCGTCTACAGCGGTACCATGATCAAAAAGCACGTGAACCTGCCCATCATCGTGGTAAATGAGATCAAAACGCCTGAACGGGCAGCTTACCTGGTGGAAAACGGTCTGACGGATTTTGTGGCGCTTGCCCGCCCGATCCTGGCTGATCCCGAGTGGCCGAATCATGTTAAAAACGATGAAGCGATCAATCTTTGTCTGAGCTGCAAACCCAAATGCCGGTGGTACGAGGACAGCAACCTGTGCCCCGCTGTGAAAAGGCGTGCTGGCGTGACGGCGTGATGAGGCTTAAAACAGATATCCCAGGCCGACATAGAATCCGTCTTTTCCATCCCTTTTATCCATCGCCCTGCCATATTCCATGGTGAGGATGAAGTTCTGGTTCATGGCCAGGTGAAGACCGGCGCCGGCCGAGACGTGCGGATATTCTGATGCGGAGGAAAAATATTCATCTGTATTGATTTCAGCAGGAATCCCGGATTTGTCAATGTTGATCTTCTGAACCACCATTCCTGCATCCGTAAAGGCGCTGGCAGACGCATAAAAGTTCTGCCGGATAAACCGGAAATGCCAGAATTTCCATCGCATCTCGATATTCCCGAACGCGACACCGTCGCCCACCACCCTGTTTCTCAGTATCCCCCGCAGCGTCTCCGATCCGCCTAACCCGTCAATGGTGGTGGATTGTGAAAAAGTATTCAGCATGTAAGTCTGAAAATAAAATGGAGCTTTCCCGGCAATCGTTCCCTGGTAGGCAAGTCTGTATCCGATGGAAAGATCATTTTTTACCAGGGTAAAGTACTGCCGGTGGATGACCGATAGCTTTGCAAAGGAAAATTTACCGTCTCCCAGAAATCCCGGGGCAAGTCCTACCAGCGCCTCCGTCCAGATACCCTGCATCGGGCAAGGCTCATTGTCGCGGGTATCAAAAACCACTCCCACCTTAATGATATTGTTCGTCCCGCCGTTCTTCTCCTTTTCCTTCAATACCCCCCATGACACATAATCGTCATACAGCGTCGCCACATCCGGCAGTTTCTCGTCCTGACTTTTACCCTGGTTGAATTTCGCTGTATCCACCGGACCGGTCTCGAATTTCAGGAAAGCCAATCCTGCAAACCAGTTCAGCCACCTGCCTGCCAGCTTTCCCTGGAAATCGGCTCCAATCCGGAAGAGTTTCCTTTCATGATGATAAAACATACGGGTTCTGTAAGAAGTATCACCCTGATTTTCCCATCCCGTGTGATAACTGGACTGATACCCGTTGAATCCGTAGAAATTCAGGGCTTTTTCAGTGAGATAGGAAACATCGGTGGTGACACGGATGCCGGGGATCAGTTTTTTTGAATCAAAAAAGAACTGGTTGATTCCGCCGCCCTTGGTAAACCTGGAAACCTCGAAATAAAATGAATGAAAATACTGCGGATAGGCAGATCCGTCGCCATAATAATAAATATTTGCAAGCGCACCGTACTGAAAGCCCTGGTCGGAATCATATCCCACGATGGGTAGCGCCCCGAAATTCCAACCTTTCTTGATTTTTTCCTTTTTCAAGGTATCCGTTCTGACAGATTCGTCCTGTGCATTGATCTGAAAGGCAATCAGGATAAAGAAAAAAAGAAAAGGGAAAGATTTCATGCGGCAAATATAAAAACATCCATATATATTTTTACTATTTTCGCAGCACAAATCCATCTTCTTGCTTTTACGAAAAGACATCAGAATCATCCGGAAAGGGGATAAAAAGGTCGTGCGTGGCTGGGTCATGTACGACTGGGCCAACTCTGTCTACCAGCTCACGATCGCATCGGCTGTTTTTCCGATTTACTACAACACCGTGACCCGTCATTCCGGCGGTGATGTCGTAAGCTTCTTTGGACTGCACGTGATTAACACGGTTTTGTATTCCTGGGCCATCGCGGCAGCTTACCTGGTGGTCGCGTTGCTCAGCCCGCTGTTTTCTTCCATGGCTGATTATACCGGGAGAAGAAAGGCTTTCATGATGGCCTTCACGTGGATTGGCGCTGCCGGATGCGGGGCGCTGTACTTCTTCAACGGGAAAAACGTGGAATGGGGGATCATCAGCTTTGCGCTGGGAACGGTGGGTTACGGCGGAAGTATCGTT
>JBLNAN010000255.1:0-3837 GCA_050259355.1 Syntrophothermus sp.
AGCGCGGAAGTCATCCTCGAAAAAAAAGACCGGCCATTCCCTGCATTGTAATACACTCTGACTGTAAACACCCCGGTTTCCCAGGCCACATCAATCTCGTACTTATTCGGCGCATGGAGGACGGGATGAACCGACAATACAGCGACATCACAGTTTTCAGAAATCGATTCTGCCTGTCGCTGGATAAAAAGCCCGGGCATGGGATCGAACCGGTTGGGATACCACTTCGGGAGAAAAAGTATTCTCAGTTTCTTATCCACCGTGTTTTTTTAAACTGTAAAGTTACACCTGTTTTCGGAGTTTTTGTCAGAGAATCAATCCATGATCCTTCATTGCCCCGATCGCATTCAGCAGACGCTGATCCCCCAAACCGGAAACAATGGCATAAGGCGCTTTTCTTTTTTCCAGCTCGTTTTGGTACAACATGAATAACTCCTTGCGCATATGCGGGTGCTCGCGCTGCGGATCAGCCTCCCAGGGAAGGTCAATATCACAAAGCAGGTAAAGTTCGTAGGGATTCAGGATAATATTGTCAAGAATCCAGCGGTTGCAATGACCATATTTTACCTCGCTCCATATCTTGGTAACGATAAGCTCCGTGTCGGCAAAGAAAAGCCCGTTGGCATGTTTTTCTTTTTCCTGCTCCCGCTGTAATTGTCCTTTTGCAATCTGAAGAATATCCTCCTCTGCATAAGGCCGGTTGAGCTCCCCGATATACTCCCGGGCATATTCTTCTACCCAGGAAGTATGAAAATATTCCGCGAGCTGCCTGGCGAGCATCGATTTTCCAGTGGACTCTGGTCCGGTGATGGCGATTTTCTTAACCTGCATCCCCGGAAGCTTTCAATAATTTGCCCCGCCACTCGAGAAAGCCGGAAACAGCAATGATCGTGAAGATCAGGAACTGCAGACTGCTGAAAAGGTTGGCCTGGTTGTTCCCGTAAGGAATAGCATACAGAAAAATCGAAACAGTATCGCCAATGATCCACGCGATCCAGTTCTCGATCTTTTTCTTTGCCAGCATCCACATGGCGATGATATACAGCGAGGTCGTGAAAGAATCCCACATGGGGATGGGACTGTCTGTAAATTTTTTCAGCAGCCACCAAATGATCACAAAAAATAAGGCAAAAGCAAGGAGGTACAAGCTCAACTGATGTTTGTTACACCGGCTGATTGAAAGCCCCTCATGGTTTTCACCTTGCCGTGACCAGTTGTACCACCCGTAAATGCTCATCATGGCAAAAAAAACATTTATGCCAGCCAACGCGTAGAAATCTTTCTGAAGGCTCAGGTAAACATATCCGGAAACATTAATGATCCCGAAAGGGAAAGCCAGAATGCTCTCTTTTTTCATAAACCAGACACTCAGCAGACCAAAAATAACAGCTATCAGTTCGGTCAGGTTGGTCTGTATGGGTCCCAGCTCAATTAATGACGTAAAATCCATCAGTGAACAAGTAATTTTTTTAGGAGCTTTTTTATATGCAGAAATTCCATCAATTCAATAATCCTTCTTTTGGAATGATATTTTGTGATTTCACCTCCGATTCGTTTGCTGTCCCTGCCGATATAGACGATCAGGGACTTTACGTTGTGAAGGACAAACTTGTTCCCGATTTTTTTAAAATCTTTCTCTTTCCAGGGATATTTATGGGTCTCAAAAGGATTTCCAAACACATCTTCCTGCAGGGAAAGGTCTTTCGGAACGGAGATGATGATGTTATCGGCTTTCTGCATACAGAGATCAAGAAGATGCCACCCTTCGGATTCTGTAAAATGTTCGAATACGTCAACCAGCAAGATCAGATCATAATGTTTTTGCAAACCCGGAAGCACATCGAGTGCATTCCCGATGAATATATCGTCATAAATCAGCCGGTGAAGAGGAGTGACATAGGCTTCAAAGGCTTCAATTCCGTCTATGGTGTATTTTCTGCTTCCGTAAAAACCTTTTTCATCCCATAATTCGAGATATTCACGGGACAGGTAGCCATATTTCCCAAAACCGATCCCGATGTCCAGCAATTTGTCGGGCCGTGTCCTGATAACCAGGTCCATGATCTCGTTCATCTGCAGATGGTGACTTGACGGCATGAGAAGGATTTTGACGGCAAAATTAGGGGTTTTACAGGTTGGTTCTCAAAAAGAATTAATTTTGCATCAAGTAAAAAACATATGCTGGTTCAATCGGCTACCCAGATACCCTTTGTTGTCATACTGCTCGTCGTACTTGTGCTCGCTAAGGTGCTTGGTGAAATCATGGAGCATTTCGGACAGCCCTCGATGATCGGAGAGGTTCTTGCCGGCATCATTCTCGGGCCATCGGTTCTGAGCCTTATCCACGCGGGAGATGTCAGCGTGCTAAGCGAACTGGGTGTTTTTATGCTGATCATGATGGCAGGAATGGAGATCGAGGTCGAGGAGATCCGGAATTCAATACGGGGCAGAAACGGTCTGATTGCGGTGCTGGGTTTTCTGATACCCTTTATTACCGGTGCAGCCATCGGGTATTTCTTCAATTTCAATACCACGTTATCCATTATTTTAGGTCTTTGTATCGCCATCACGGCATTGCCGGTCAGTATCCGTATCCTGATGGATCTGGGAAAGCTGAATTCGGATGTGGGACGAATGATCATTTCCGCTGCCATCTTCAATGATGTACTCTCCCTTCTCATCCTGGGGGTGATTCTTGACTTCACCCAGGAGTCAAAGGCGCTGAAAGACCTGATCATGACCACCACCTGGTCTCTTGCCAAGGTGATGTTCTTCATGGCTTTCCTGATCATTGCTTATAAATTGTTCAAACTGGTCAAGCGAAAAGTGCGTGTGATCAACCCGCGTTTCAACAAATTCATGACCCTCCTGCGGGGAAAAGAATCCCTTTTCGCACTTGTGATCATGTATGTTCTCGCGTTTGCCAGCATTGCCGAATGGGTAGGTCTGCATTTTATTGTTGGTGCATTTTTCGGGGCAATCCTGGTTCCCAGGTCCATTTTTGCCAAAGGAAACCTTGAAAAAGTCAAAACAACCACTTCAGTCATCACGATAGGTTTTCTCGGACCCATCTTTTTTGCATCCATCGGGATGTCTTTCGCGCTCACCTCCCTGGGAGATTATCCACTGATGATCACCATTCTGATTGTTTCATTCCTGAGCAAGATCATCGGCGGATACTATGGAGGCCGCTTTTCGGGTATGGATAAATCAAAGTCCCTTGCACTGGGACTGGGTCTCAATGCAAGGGGGATCATGGAACTGGTCATTGCCAACGTGGCATTGCAAAGGGGTTTCATCTCACAATCCGTATTCTCTATTCTTGTACTCATGGCTTTGCTGACAACCCTATTGACCCCCATATTCCTGAAGCGGGCGTTCCAGTACATTGACCGCGGCCAGGAAAAGATACGTTCGGTGACAGAATCACAATTAAAATCCTAAATTTGACATTTTTTTAGCTGATGGCTGATATTTTAAACACGATCCTGCATTTTATCCTTCATTTTGATGAAGTTTTGAGGCAATGGGTTACCGACTATCGTACCTGGACCTATCTGATTCTGTTCGTCATTATTTTTTGTGAGACCGGGCTGGTGGTTACGCCGTTCCTTCCCGGGGATTCATTATTATTTGCAACGGGCACCATTGCAGCAATGCCCAATGAACCGTTAAAAATTCTGTTCGTGATTCCATTGCTTTTCGCGGCTGCTTTTCTTGGTGACAACACCAACTATTTCCTGGGTCGTTTCCTGGGAGCAAAAGTGTATGAGAAAAACTACCGGCTGATCCGGCGGGAGTACCTCGACCGGACCCATGTATTTTATGAAAAACATG
>JBLNAN010000256.1:0-4841 GCA_050259355.1 Syntrophothermus sp.
ATGGAAAATAATGAAGTTGATGGTGTTTCGCCCAGCGAGCAGGTCATACGCAATATCATGAATTATTCCAAAGCGTTGTCTGTTATCCGCACCAGGGAAGAACTGTTGTTCACCGTGATGAATTAACATGAAAAAGAGCCATCTTAACAACAGGATGGCTTTTTTTACCTCCATTTGAGGCTGCTGTATTCGTACAATCTCTGATCCGGTTCAGTTTTTTTTCTGCTGATACGTTTTGGGAATCAAAATAATTCATATATTTGCACTCTTTTTAGAAGAAACCCCTATTAATACGTTGAAGTCATGAATCGCTCTGAGACCATTAAATTCGTTGAAGATAGCTTTATTACAAAGAATGAATTCCCTGTTTTCAAGGCAGGTGACACGATAACCGTTCATTACAAGATCAAGGAAGGTAACAAGGAACGTATCCAGAATTACCAGGGCGTGGTGTTACAGCGTTCAGGCAAGGGTGCCACCGAAACATTCACCGTCAGAAAGATCTCCGGTAACATTGGTGTTGAAAGAATTTTCCCGACTTGTTCCCCTTTCATCGATAAAATCGAGGTAAACAAGAGAGGTGTTGTAAGAAGAGCTCGTATTTTCTACCTCCGCGGATTACGCGGCAAGAAAGCCCGTATCAAGGAAGAAAGAGTATAACTTTTGTTTATACAGGAAAGAAAGAGCATCCCGAAAGGATGCTTTTTTTATTATTCCTCAAGCATATCCGGCCTGCGCTGCCGGGTTCGTTCCACCGACTGTTCATGCCGCCATTTTACGATTTCCCTGTCATTTCCTGACAAAAGAACATCAGGGACTTTCCATCCGCGGAAGTCAGAAGGACGGGTATATACGGGAGGTGAAATGAGATTATCCTGGAATGAATCCGAAAGGGCCGAAGTTTCATCATTCAAAACACCAGGCAAAAGCCTTACCACCGCATCGGTGAGCACGGCAGCAGCCAGTTCGCCGCCTGAAAGAACATAATTTCCAACCGAAATTTCCTTCGTAATGAAATGCTCACGAATCCGCTCGTCAATGCCCTTGTAATGACCACAAAGGATTAACAGGTTCTTCATCAGTGAAAGGCGGTTGGCAAGCGGCTGATCAAGCAAATCCCCGTCAGGGCTCATATAGATGATCTCATCATACCCGGTCTTCGATTGCAGATCCTCAATACAGGCAGCCACCGGTTCGATCATCATCACCATCCCTGCACCCCCGCCGAAAGCATAATCATCAACATTATGATGTTTTCCAAGCCCGTATTCCCGTAAATGATGCAGGTTGATCTTAACCAACCCCTTATTGGCGGCTCTTTTCAGGATGGAATGACTGAATGGTCCTTCAAACATCTCAGGAAAAATGGTGATGATATCTATCTGCATTTTTTATATGATTACCTGTAACCCGTCGTAGGCCAGTTTGATAAAGGGAGGAAGTTTCTGGTTCACCTCTTCGTGCAAACCGACGAAATGGCTGAGATGGGTCAGAAATGCCTGTTCCGGCTGGATCTTTTCAATAATTTCAACGGCTTCGCCAACCGAAAAATGTGAAACATGTTTAGAATTTCGCAGGGCATTCAGCACCACCACCTTTGATCCCTTGATCTTTTCCAGCTCATCGCCGGAGATATAACTTGCATCGGTGATGTACGTAAAGTCTCCGATCCGGTACCCCATCACGGGCAATTTTTCATGAAGACAATGGATAGGGATAAATTCAATATCATTGATCCGGAAGGGCTTGTTTTCGATAGGATGGATGGTAAGCTGGGGGGCACCAAAATAACGGGTTTCCGCGAAAATGTATGGAAACTCCGTGACGATGGCATCCATTACCTGCTGTGTTCCATAAATATCAATTCTTTTATTGAGCACATAATTGAAGGCACGAACGTCGTCGAGCCCGGCTATGTGATCGCGGTGTTCGTGGGTGAAAATCACGGCATCCAGGTTGTTCACTTTCTCACGCAGCATCTGAATTCTGAAATCAGGACCGCAATCAATCACAAAAGTATTTTGTCCTATCTCGAGCATCACCGATGTGCGCAGGCGTTTGTCACGCGGGTCTTCCGACAGGCACACCGGGCAATCACAGGTGATCACCGGTACCCCGATGGAGGTTCCCGTTCCGAGAAAGGTTATTTTCATATGCAGGTCGCGGTCATTCATAGAGGCGTGTTGGAAGGTCAGAATAGCAGTTCCTCGACCTGTGCCCGGTCGAGCAGGAGTTGTTGTCTTAGTTCTTCGGGGGAACTGAGATTTTTTTCACCCCGAATCATCTTGTGAAAATATACAGTGGCGGTGTGTCCGGCCAGGGATTCGGGTTCATCAAAAAGGAAAAATTCGACGAGGGCATCCATGGAGGAGTTACCTCGTTTTTTTATGAAGCACATTCCCCGGTAGCTGCTGGTATCGTCAACCACGGTTACCGCGTAAACACCATTAGGCGGTATGAGTTTGCTTTCTTCCTCAATCCCGATGGAGAATCCACCAAAACCTATCTCC
This sequence comes from Syntrophothermus sp., assembly GCA_050259355.1. GTDB lineage: Bacteria > Bacteroidota > Bacteroidia > Bacteroidales > FEN-979 > FEN-979. The sequence goes on from JBLNAN010000256.1 coordinate 2,511, forward strand.
TTCAGCATGGGGTTTGATTCCTGCAGCAAACCCATGATGATGTAATGATGATCGAGATAAGCATTTGCTTTTTGAATGTTTCCATCGAGCAATGCTTTCCTGATCTTGGTGGAACTGACTGTTTCGTTGTGAATATCCTGTTCGGGGATTTCTTCAACATCAAATCCATATTGACGGCCAAGAATTTTCAGCGCTTCATAGTCGCCTTCACGGTTATGTCCGAAATGATGGTTGAAGCCGATGACGATCTTTTTCGCGTGAAGCTTGCTCAGCAGGATATTTTTCACGAAATCGAAAGAAGAAGTCTTTGAGAATTCCAGGGTAAATTCAATGATCACGAGGTGGTCAAGCCCTGTTTTTCTAAGAAGTTCAATTTTTTCCCGCTGTGAATTGATCAGGTAAAGTTCATGGTTTGCATCCGGGTACAAAACTTTCCTGGGATGAGGATGGAAAGTGATCAGGACGGTTTCACCGCCGGATTCAACAGCCAGATTTTTTAAACGGTCAAGAATAACCTTATGCCCAATGTGTACCCCGTCAAATGAACCTGTTGTGACTACGGCATTACGGATACCCTGGGCTTCATCAAAACTATGATAGATTTTCACTTAATTTTCAGTCTTTACTTCTGACGTTCATCCCCTTTCTTCGCGAAAAAGGCAACTTTTTCAAGCGAAGTAATCATATCATATTCTTCAAGATAGACATAAGGTGAAACGTTCAGGGGTTTGGGTGAGTAATTGAGGATCCCCTTGATCCCCGATAGTACAAGTGTTTCGGCAACAGCAGGTGCCTGGTCGGCAGGTACGGTAATGATCCCGATCGAGATATCCTCTTTTTTGATGATCTCTGCCAGTCTGCTGGAATGATAGCAGGGAACGCCGTCGAAGATCCTTTCAACTTTTTCGGGATTGGTGTCAAATGCAGCTACAATCTGCAGTTTGGAACGTTTACCCTTGAAATAGCTGATAAATGCCTTTCCCAGGTTTCCCAGTCCTACCACCGCTACTTTCTGCCCTTTCTCCGTATCGATCAGCTTACCGATCAGATCAATCAGTTCTTTTATATCATATCCTCTCCTCAGATTGCCCGAATAGCCAATCAGCATCAGGTCGCGGCGGACCTGAACAGGAGTCAGATGCAGCATCTGCGCTATTTCATGGGAAAAAACATGTGTTTTCTCCTTGGAAAGAATCAACAGCAGGGTACGCCGGTACTGACTTACTCTTTCAACAGTTTTGTGGGGGAGATTTTTTATGAACATAAGATTTCTTTTGGAAGAGTGACAATAAATTTACTACCCTTATCAGGAATACTGCTCACATCGATTTTACCGCCATAATTTTCAGTCAGCTTTTTCACGATAGACAAGCCAAGGCCACTGCCGGAAATATTTTTGGTTTTATCATTCTTTATTCTGACAAATTCCTGAAATAATCTGCTCATTTCAGCATCCGACATCCCGATTCCTGAATCTTCAACCGTGATGATCACGTTCTTTTCTTCTTCAGCGAGATTGAAATCGACAGATCCACCGTCAACATTATATTTTATGGCATTGGAAATCAGATTGTTAAAAATGATCTCCATTTCGTTGGTATCTGCTTTCAAGACCAGCGAGTCCGGACCTTCCAGATTGATCCTGATATCACGCTGGATACTGTAAGGTCTTACAGAATCAATGGCTGTCCGGGCAACCTGAACAAGATCGGTATCCACAACATCTCTTTTTACCTTGCCGCTTTCGGCTTTGGTGAGATCCAGCATATCCAGGATCAGGTTCCGCATACCCTGGATCCTTTCCAGAGACCGATCAACGATCTGATCATATTCTGCTACATTTTCGCCCAGCTGGTGTTCGCGTGTCATTTTCAGATATCCTTCTATGGCATTCAGCGGGGATTTCAGTTCATGCGACAACACTGAAAGAAACTGGAAACGGATTTGTTTTCCCGTATCCTTCAGGGTTTGGGTCATCTTTTTGAGGAACACTTTTTTGGTAATGCTCTCGATAGATGACCTCAGCTCCTGGGGAGTGAAAGGTTTCGGAATGAAATCGAAAGCACCGTCACTGGTGGCTTTCACCGCGAGTTCCAGCGATGCATACGAAGTGATCATCACCACCACGATCTTCAGTTGTTTTTTCCGGATATACTCCAGTACTTCAACACCTTGTATCCCCGGGAGCTTGTTGTCGAGAAGCACGATTTCGGGACAATTGGCGTTGATGATTTCAATGCCTTCTTCGCCGGTTGAAGCTTCCATGACATCAAAATTATATGCTTCTTCCATGAATGGATAATCAACGCGGAAACCTCTTAATATCCTGCT
>JBLNAN010000257.1:0-3394 GCA_050259355.1 Syntrophothermus sp.
TGGTTTTCTTCTATTTCAATTTCATCAACAAGCAACTGATTAATCTTGCTGATTATCTCTTGGTTTTGCATCATAAAAGCTTTGATAGATGCAAAGTTATAAAAAAAATAACTACTATTTAAATTTCTTCACCACGAGAGAGGAGTTGGTTCCGCCAAAACCAAATGAATTGGAGAGAAATACATTGATTTCGTGAGGAGTCGTATCCCTGGCGATGTTTAATTTTTCAGAATATTCGTCAGGATTATTGAAGTTGATGTTGGGCGCAACAAAATTGTTATTCATCATCAGAACGGAATAAATGATCTCGCTGGCACCGCCCATCCACATTTCGTGGCCGGTCATGGATTTGGTACTGCTGATGAGGGGACGTGTTCTTCCGAAGAGTTCATCAAGGGCCCGGGCCTCATTGGCATCGCCGGCAGGGGTGGATGTGGCATGCGCATTCACGTAATCAACTTTGCCGGAACCGATACCAGCCTGATCCAGCGACATTTTCATTGCCCTGACCGGTCCTTCAACATTGGGCAGCGAAATATGTTCTCCATTGGAAGAAAAACCATATCCAACAATCTCTGCAAGAATAGGTGCACCGCGCTTTACAGCTGATTCATAGCTCTCGATGATCAGGGTGGCCGCTCCTCCGCTTGGAACCAGTCCGTCACGGTCACGGTCAAACGGCCGCGAGGCTTTCAATGGTTCTGATTCACGGGTGGAAAAGGCATTCAGCGCATCAAAGCTGGCCGTTGATTCTGGATTGATCTCCTGGGCACCGCCGCAGATGATCATCTCCTGCATTCCCTGGCGGATGAGCAGATAGCCGATTCCGATTGCGTGAGAACCGCTGGCACATGCGCCACTCAAGGTGAAATTGACCCCGCGTAACCGGAAAATGACCGAAAGATTCATGGAAACGGTGGAATTCATGGACTGGAAAATATACCCTGAGCCAATCATCATGGAATCCTTTTTTTCTCGCAGGATATCCACCGATTCAACCACCGGTACCGCGGAACTGTCGTTGCCAAACAATATTCCCACCTCGTGCTGATCCATGTAGGACGGTTCAATACCTGCATTTTTCAAGGCTTCGAGTGTCGCCATGTAGGCATATTCGCCCTGCTGCGGCAGACCCACCCGCATTCTCCTGTCAAGAATACCTTTCAGAACCGGCCGGTCCACCATGCCGGTCAGAGCCGACCGGAATCCCATGGCTTTTCTAACGGCATCAACAATAATTCCTGACCGGCCGTGATATAATGAATCCTGTACTTCACCGAGATTTTTCCCAATGACAGAATAAATTCCCATTCCGGTGATGACGACCCTGGTCAAAGTGCTTTAGGTATAAAGTCCGCCATTGACATTGATAACAGTGCCCGTTACGTAACTGGTCTTTTCGCCGGCCAGAAAACCCACTACTTCGGCGACTTCCTCCGGTTTTCCGAAGCGGTTCATGGGTATCATGACTTTCAGCTGGGCCTCATCCAGATCCCTGGTCATATCCGATTTGATAAACCCTGGCGCAACCGCGTTAACGGTCACATTTTTCTTGGCAACTTCCTGTGCCAGCGCCTTGGTAGCGCCGATCACACCGGCTTTGGCGGCTGAATAATTTGCCTGACCCGGCAAACCTTTCAATCCTGATAAAGAAACAACGTTGATGATCCTTCCGAATTTTTTGAGTACCATTTCCTTCACCAGGATTCTGGTAGTATAAAGGAAGCTGTTCAGATTGGTGTTGATAACATCATTCCATTCCTCGTCTTTCATCCACATCACCAGTGCATCCTTACGGATACCGGCATTGTTGACGAGTACACTGATGAATTCGCCCTGGTTTCTTTCCATCCAGGCGGTGATGGCTCCTTCCGCCTGATCTTTGGATGCCACATCAAACTGCATCAGTTCTCCGTCAGATCCCGATTCCCTGACCATTTGCAGGGTGTTTTCAGCTTCAGCCGTGTTGGATTGATAATTGATCAGGATATGATAACCCATTTCAGCAAGTTTCAGGCATATTGCCCTGCCGATTCCGCGGGAGCCGCCTGTCACGAGTGCGAACTTCATGTATCGAGTGTTAGGTTAGGAAAAATGTAATTTGTTTTCCAGCAGGAAATTCATCACGTTTCTGACTTCCTTGTAACGAATGGTATCTTCCTTGAAACAGGGAAATATCTTCCGCAGCTCTTCAAATTTTGCTTTTGAATAACCCGATAATTTCTGGTTGAATTCAAGGTAGTCGATGGCCTGAAGTATGGTCATCATCTCGATTGAAAGCACCTGGTAGGAATTATCAATTACTTTTTTAGTCAGCAAAGCCGCGTTGGTTCCCATGCTAACGATATCCTGGTTGTCGTTGTTATTGGTGATGCTGTGAAGATACATCGGATAGGAGAGGGTCTGGTTTTCGGCCGTGGTTGAAACGGCTGTAAACTGAACTCCCTGCATCCCCAGGTTTAGTCCTAGTTTGCCAAGGTTGACAAACGGCGGAAGAATTCCATTCAGTTTGTCGTTCAGAAGGTAATTCAGCTGACGCTCTGCCAGCATGGAAAGCTTGGTGATGGCTATTTTCATTTTGTCCATCTCCAGTGCAACATAATCACCATGGAAATTTCCGCCATGGTATACATTCTGGCTTTCATTATCAATGATAGGATTATCACTGGTGGAATTCACTTCATTGATCAGGATATTCTCGGCATATTTAAGCGTATCGTAAATCGGGCCCAGTACCTGCGGAACACAACGAAGCGAATAATATTCCTGAACCTTGTTTTTGAAAACCTGGACCTCGTCGGTTTTACCGTTATAAAGATGATCGGCCCTGCGACGTACCAGGCTGCTGTCATTGAGGATATTCCTCATGATCCGGGCAACATGATTCTGGCCGTAATGACATTTCACATGATTGAGCCCGTCGGAAAAATGATCGTCATAGGATTCTACCACTTCAATAATCATGGACGAAGCCAGAATGGACCAGTCCAGAAGGTTTTTCGCGTGGATCAGGTTGATGATGCCAATTCCTGTCATCACCGAAGTCCCGTTGATGAGACCCAGTCCTTCCCGGATATGCATCCTCACGGGTGTAAGCCCAAGCTGAGCATATACTTCCGCGGTAGGCCTGAGGGATCCCTGGTAGTTCACCTCGCCCTCGCCGATCAGTACCAGTGCCAGGTGGGCAAGCTGTACAAGGTCGCCGCTGGCACCCACTCCGCCGTGTTCGGGTATATAAGGGAAAATATCGTTGTTGATCAGTTCTTTCAGCAGATCCACAGTTTCGGGATGAAGACCCGAATGGGCCTGCATGATGGTATTGAGTCTGGCCAGCATCGCGGCTTTCACGTAAATATCAGGCAACGGATCACCCATTCCCGAACAATGGCTCCTG
>JBLNAN010000258.1:0-2652 GCA_050259355.1 Syntrophothermus sp.
TACACTGTCAGCCATTAAACTACAGCTGGGTCTTCTCATCGGTGAAGTAAAAGATCCATCGCACAAGGAAATGCTGGTGATATGCGATGAACTGTTATCAGACGGCATTGAAAAGATGAAATTTGTCGCCAATAGCATCATGCCCAGCCTGATCGAGAGTTTTGGCATTGAAACAGCCATTAAATCCTTTGTTAACCGGGTTACAAAAAATTCCAAAATTCAGTTTCAGATAACTTCCAATCTGAACGGTTACCGGTTTCCGCCTGAGCAGGAATTGCATCTATACCGGATCATGACCGAACTGATTACCAATACGCTCAAGCATTCTGGCGCGTCGGAAGTAAATCTTGATCTTCGGCTTAATGAAAATCTTTTCACGCTGACCTATTTTGACGATGGAATAGGGTATGTATTCAAAACCAATGAATTTCATCCAACCGGGATTGGCCTGCGAAACATCCAGAACCGTGTTTTGCTAATAGGAGGCGAATTTCGTTTTTTTGAAAAGGACGGGAAGACGGTTTTTGTTCTGAACAAAAAAGTCTAGTAAAAAATCATTGACGTTTCTTTCAGAAACTTTTCTTCCAGCACCCTGACAATCCGGAAAACCAGTGTCCGTCTCAGGATAAGATCCACGGGCAGGGACGGGTCCTGATGCGCAACATTGATCCGGGTACCGGTAAGAAAATGTATTTCATCACTTTCCAGCAGCATTTTGACAATCTCGTCGGCCGGGCCTTTTCCGAGCTTGGTATTCTGATTATAAGCTTTAAGCAGTTCCACCACCTTGCTCAGCGTCAGGATGCCTTCGGTGATGAGTTCAACGCCTTCCATGTATGCCACGGGGGGAAGGTCGGGGTCAATGATCTCGGTGGCATCCGTGATTTCCTTTTTCCATTCCCTGGCGATCACATCGGCAGTGGTCGCGCCGGAAACGATCTTTTTTCCATTAAAATCCTTAAGAAGCGATGCAAAAAGACCATCATTCATCTCATCCTGCGGGGGACCCGTGCAGATCATAAGTTTACGGGGTTCTCTGAAATAAATAACGCCGCAGCTCATATCGTCCACGGGGAAGAACTGATCATTAAGGTTAGACCGGTTGATCACTTTAGCCGCCAGCCGGGAGGCAGAAATGTTATGTTCTTCCTTTACTGCATCCAGCACGAAGTCGGCAAATGCATCTTCACCCCAGCCGGCCGGGAATCTCTCGCTTCCCAATCCTGACTGAATGACGCCATCGGTGCAGAATATGATCCTGTCTTCTTTTTGAGGACGAAATGAAGTGATCAGGATTTCCTTTCCCATATTTTTCTCTGTATCCAGCACAACGCCATTCCACTTCGTGTCAAATTTCCTGGCGCCCCGCATAACCAGTGTCTGCGGATTTTCATATTCGAGGATCTTTACCTCACCGTCCACATCAATTTCAATGATTGTGAAGGTTGAATAATTCAATTTCTTGACACTGTCGACCGGCAGGGTATTCATGATGATATCCGCCAGTTCGGTCACCTCTTTCCGTTCCTCGGTAAAATTGAGGGCCATGGTGGCGGTGAGGATAGCCAGCATATTTGCCTTGATCCCATGACCTACCCCATCGGAAAGCACCACAATATATCGTCCTTCTTCCTTTATTCTTTTGGAAAGAAAAACATCACCACAAACCCGTTCGTCACCATGATTTTTCTGCTGACAACTGATCTCGATGTAAAATTTCTCGTCCATTTATTTCTTTTGCGGGGGCTGATGAGATTCAATGATGGTCTTTAGCATTTTTTCCGTTTTGGCAGCGCCTTCACCCAGCAGGTATGCGATCTTCTGTACCATATCGAAATTTTCATCTATGGTTTCGGTGAGCCTCCGGATAATCTGTTCTTTCCGGACTTCCGGGGTGTACATGTCACGGAAAATTCCTCCCACGTATTTGTTTTTCTGAAGGGTAAAAACAGAAACACTGATGGTGTTGTCGCCGAAAGGAATGTCCCTGTTCAGGATATCCTCATCAGAAGAAAGGACATAGGAAAACAGCTTGTACATGGCCACGGGCAGCAGCGATTTCAGATCTGCGCCGATCAGACCAGGGATCACTTCATCCACCATTGTGGCTTCTTCACCCAAAATCCTGATAAAGGCCTTATTGGATTGGATGATCTTAAGATTCTGATCCACGATCACCACGCCTGAAACCAGTTTCTGAAGCATGGTGGACATGCTCTGGGAGGTTTCCTTCTCAGCTTCCTGGTCAAGCCGGGCCTTTTCTTCCGAATCCTTAAGCGCCGCCTGGGTACGGGCCAGTTTTTCATTGGCCTGACGGAGGGATCGTATGTAATCCTGCCGGTTCTTGGTACTGTAGATATGACACATGTCGGTGGTGGCAAGTCCCTGTGCAACAGCGATGGCAAATTCCCGGCAGGAAGGATAGCCACACGACTGGCAACCCACGTCATTGTCCATCTGGGTTTCCTTTCCGATCATCGTCAGAATTTCCATAACCGCCTCTTCGTCGGGAACCGGGAGCCGCTGATCATTACCGGTAAACGTTCTGGAAAGATCAAGATCAGCAAAGAAAGCCATTTCCTCTTCCCATTTTTTCTTATCGAAATCCTTCAGCCTTTTGTTCGCGTAATCGATTACCAGCGTCCGGCGCAG
>JBLNAN010000259.1:0-3185 GCA_050259355.1 Syntrophothermus sp.
TAAGGGCCTTCTTGACCTGGTTCCAGACAAAATCCGTCATGGAGGACTGACCCTGGAGATGATATTCATAGTAGGTCGTCAGCTCGTTGATGGGAAGAAAAATAAACAGTCCAAAAGCAAATCCCGTTACAACAATAATGAGGAATCTGACAGGTTGTTTCATGTGCATAATTTAGAGGATAAAAATAGAAAAATTAACAAAAAGAAAGAGGGTGACCTTTTGGGAACACCCTCCGTTTGTTTTATTTCCACCGGTTTATTCTTCGAAATCAGCCTGCATTGGAGTTGTGGGAGCGAGTGAAGTGATGTTGAGATCAGAATCGGGGGCATCATCGAAGGTTGCTTCGGCGGGAGTTGCGGGAGCAAGGGAGGAGAGAGAGACAGAAGCATCAGGTGCATCATCAAAGGTAGCTTCTGAGGGAGTTACGGGAGCAAGAGCAGAGAGTTCGGCATTAGCATCAGGAGCATCATCAAAAGTAGCTTCTGAGGGAGTCGTGGGAGCAAGTAAAGAAAAATAATCGGAAGTTAATTCGGGAGTTTCTTCAAAAATGGCCTCTTCGGGAGTAACGGGAGCGAGTTCAGCAAATTCTGCATAATCAAAGTCATTTTCTAAAACTTCAGCCGGAAGTTCCATGTTTATGGCAACACTGAAACCTGAGTCTTCAAATGTTGCAACAACGGGAACCATTTTGGTGAATTTAATTTCTGGATTAATTTCTTTGTTAAAGGTGGATTTACTGGCGGAGAATTCAGGAGTCATTGCAAAACTTGTAAGTCCGGTAAGGAAGAAGATTGCAGTGATGATATATGTGGTTATTGTTTTCATGGCTTCGGGTTTTTTTATTCTTTTATTCTTTTATACTTTCTTTGTTTTTTGTTGTTGTTGACCATAAGACGCGCTGCAACGGCTGATGTTACAGTAAAAAGGCATGTAATCGATTGATGATCAGTAACAGCCGGTAAACCACCGAAATCTCCCGGTGAAAATTGTAACTTTGAGTCATCATAGTTTTAGTAAATCATCATGCCCTGGGAAATCAATAAAAAAACGATTTATTCACTTCTGGAAGTGACTAAAAGCATCCGGAAGACGATTTCGGAGCGGTACCAGAAGATCTACTGGGTAAAGGCGGAGATGAACCGGCTGAATTACCATCCACAATCGGGTCATTGTTTCCCGGCGCTGGTTGAAAAGGCCGGGGGCAAGGTGATTGCTGAAATGAAAGGGATCATCTGGCGGGATGATTACGTGCGGATCAACACGATGTTTCTGAAAGTCCTGAAAGAACCGGTCAAGGACGGGATCACCATCCTGTTTGCAGCCAGAATCAGTTTTGATCCCGTTCACGGTATGTCACTGGGAATCATCGATATTGATCCTTCCTATTCCCTGGGCGAGCTGGAGCGCGAGAAAAACGAGACGATCCTGAGACTCAGGGAAGAGCACCTGTTTGAAAAAAACAAACAGTTGACGTTGCCAGTCCTGCCGAAGCGGTTAGCGGTGATTTCAGTACAAACCAGTAAAGGATATGCCGATTTCCTTAATGTGATTGATAAAAATCCTTATGGTTACAAGTTTTTTCACATGCTTTTTCCGGCAGTTCTTCAGGGAGAAAAGGCCGTTGAAACCATCCTGTCCCAACTGAACAAGGTCATCAAGGTAAAACATCATTTTGACGCCGTAGCCATTATCCGCGGAGGTGGCGGGGATATCGGCCTGAACTGCTACAACCAATATGAACTGGCAGCCGGGATAGCAGCTTTTCCCTTACCGGTGCTGACTGGAATCGGTCATTCCACGAATGAGACCGTGGCAGAAATGGTCGCCCATAAAAACGCCATCACGCCTACCGAACTGGCGGATTTCCTGATTCAGCAGTTTCACGAATTTGCTGTCCCCGTGCAGCAGTCAAGGATCAGGATACCAGAGCTGGCCGAACGATTATTAGAACGTGAGAATAATTCGCTGGTTCAGAACGGGAGATTTTTGAAATCGGTAACGGCCAGTCATCTGGTAAGCAACAGGGGAAATATTGATAATCAGCGGGGAAAACTGATATCTGAAACTATTTTCTTTATTAAATCATCCCATGAAAAAAGAAAATCCAGCATAACTGAAATCAATAAAAAATTACCTTTGATCATTCAGTATCATTTGAATCAGGTTGAACACATGGAACAAAAAACCTCGCTGCTGGACCCGGTGAATGTGCTGAAAAGAGGATTCAGCATTACTTACTTCGATGGAAAAAGTCTGAAATCAGCGGAGGACGTTAAGAAAGGGGATGAGGTAATTACCCGGCTGGCCAGTGGAATCATTAAAAGTACCATTACGGATAACGAGCATGAGTGATACTACTTATACAGAAGCCTTCAATGAGCTGCAGGCAATTGTTGCGGAGATAGAAGACGGCCAGATCACGGTGGACGAGCTGTCGGAAAAGGTGAAACGCGCATCGGTTCTCATCAGGATCTGCAAAGAAAAACTAACCGCCACGGAGGAAGATGTGAACAAGATACTTAAGGAACTCGAATAAGGCTTACCTCATTACGAATGATATCGGCATCGTAACGCAGAAACTTTGTGGTTTTCCCTGAAGGGTGGGAGGACTTGAAAATTTCAATTCCCGTAAAGTTCTTACCGCTTCTTTATCCAAAATGATATTTGATCCCTTTTTAACAAAAATATTATCAGTACTCCCGTCTTTTTTAATCGTAAACACCACGTATACCCTTCCCTGAATTCCTTCCTCCTTAGCCTTGTTGGGAAATTTTAAATGTGAAACAAGGAATTGATGAATATCCGGTTCCCCGGTAGAAAGTTTCGGAGCAACATATCCTATCTTTTCGTCGTCGCTGAAATGATCAACAATTTGGGATATACTGTCGTAGCAATTTTCATCCGCATATTTTAGCGGAAAATTGTAATCCAGTTCAACACTTTCCTTCCCTGAACGGTAAACCCACACGCCGTAGGGTTCATCACCTTTGTAGGTTTCCCGGCTGAGGATTTCATCCTTTTTAATGTTTTTAACCTCTGTGGTAATGGAGCCGTCGTCATTTTTGATGATCGTCTGAGAAAATTTGCCTTTCTCAACCGGAACCTCTGTTTCCAGCCACTGGTTGTTGAAATATTTTGTTTCGGCAGTTTGTCCGGAACAAAGAATCACGAGGGTTAACAGGAA
>JBLNAN010000260.1:0-2571 GCA_050259355.1 Syntrophothermus sp.
AGCCATGGCATTGATGGTAAAATCACGCCGGTTCTGATCATCCTCTATGGTACCATTTTCCACGAGGGGTTTACGGGAATCACCCCGGTAGGATTCTTTCCGGGCACCCACAAATTCAACCTGTAAACCTTCAAAATTGAGCATTGCAGTTCCAAAGTTCTTAAATATCTTCACCGGAACTTTCTTGCCGATTTTTTCTGCCACCCTTGAGGCAAAATCAATCCCACTTCCCAGTACCACGATATCAATATCCTTTTTCAACGGACGTCCCATGATGGAATCTCTCACGAACCCGCCAATGACATAAGCAGGCGTGCCCGACTTTTCAGATACTTCTGAAAGCAGCTTGAAGACAGGATGTGAAAGATTCTTGTGTACCGGCATCAGTTGGGATTTGAGGGCACAAAATTAAGAAAACAAATTTCAGGAATCTGAGAAATGGACGTTGTTTTCAATTAAATATAATTTTCTTATAATTTTGCCCTGTGATTAACAAGGAAAAAAGTGGAATCTGCTAAAAAGGCAGCAAAGCCCACCGTTTTTCGAACAAGTTTTTCATTATTTTTGACGCACGTATAATTATTCAAATAAAACAATAAAAGAAACAAACATGGCAAAAAGGACAATTGTTGCGATGCCCGGAGATGGCATTGGTAAAACCGTACTCGAAGAAGCTTTAAAAGTACTGGATGCTGTTGGTTTTGAAGCAGAATATGTTCATGGCGATATTGGCTGGGAATTCTGGTGTAAGGAAGGGGATCCATTTCCCCAGCGGACCCAGAAACTCCTGGAAGAACATAAAATAGGTCTTTTCGGAGCCATCACCTCCAAACCAAAAGACAAGGCCGAGGCAGAGATGGATCCTGCTCTGAAAGAGAAAGGCTTCACCTATTACAGTCCGATCGTAAGCATGCGTCAGAAATATGATCTGGACATTTGCATGCGTCCCTGCAAAACATTCAAGGGCAACCCGCTGAATTTCATCCGCCGCGGTTTTGGTGGTGTGATTGAAGAACCGATCGTGGATACGATGATTTTTCGTCAGAATACCGAAGGTCTATATGGCGGTGTTGAATGGACCAATCCTCCCGATGCAGTATATGATGCCCTGATGACCCACAAAAAATTCAAGGAAAATTTTGCATGGTGCCCGCGCCCGGAGCTTGCCGTTTCCACCCGTATCTTCACACGGAAATATACCACCCGCATCGTGAAGGCTGCCTTTGAGTATGCTAAATCCAAAGGAATTGACACGGTAACAGTCTGCGAAAAGCCCAATGTTATTCGCGAAACTTCGGGAATGATGCTGAAGATCGCGCAGGAAATGGCCAAAACTGAATATCCCGGAATTAAAGTCCAGGATACCAACATTGATGCACAGATGATGTGGCTGACCAAAAATCCGGAGGCCTACCGGGTGATCGTTGCCGGTAATATGTTCGGCGATATTGTTTCGGATGGTTTTGCAGGACTTATCGGCGGTCTGGGATTCGCGTGCAGCGCAAATATCGGTCCTGAAATCGCTGTATTTGAGCCCACGCACGGTTCTGCTCCGAAATATGCCGAATTCAATCCTTCCATTGTTAATCCTATTGCCATGATCATGTCGGCCGTGATGATGCTCGAGCACATTGGCGAGAACGAGAAGGCGCACCGGATCACCAAGGCTATCGAGGCGGTGATTGAAGAAGGTAAGGTAAAGACTTACGATATGATGAAACTTCCGGGAAAACCCGATGTATTCAGCAAAGGTGCGGTTACAACCCAGCAGATGACGGACGCCATTATCGCGAAATTGTAAAATACCCCTTCCCTTCCCTCCCCCAAACGGGGAGGGAATGTAAGGGAGATGCGAGATGCGAGATGCGAGATGGAATCAAAAATCAGGAATCAAAAATCTGAATCATAAATCATATATCATATATCATGAATCAAGGTGTGCTCGAACTATGGCCTGAACTGATGTGGATCAAAAATGAAGATCTGCGTGAAGCAACAGCCAAAACCTGGGAACTGGCGCTTGAGAAAAGCGTACTTACTCCGGCTGATCTTAATAAAATTCCCTTTACCCTCCTGGCAGGCCCTGATCTGAAAGTATCCTTCATGGCCCACAAGCGTTGCGTGGTTCACGTTGCCCGCGACGCTGCGCAAAAGATGAATGAATTTTTCAGGGAAGATCTTCCGGTGAACATGGATGTGCTCATTGCCGGTGCAATCCTGGCCGATGTAGGAAAGCTGCTGGAATACGAGATGGATAAAGATGGAAAATCCTTTCAGGGCAAGTATGGAAAATATCTTCGACACCCGTTTTCCGGCGTATCACTGGCCGAGCAATGCGGTGTTCCTGCAGAGGTTTGCCATATCATTGCAACCCATGCCGGAGAAGGCGATATGGTAAAACGCACCGTGGAAGCTTATATCGTTCATCACGCTGATTTCATGACTTTCGAGCCCTTCCGCGAAAGACTGAAATGATTTATGATTTATGATTTAGGATTTATGATTCAGATTCATGATTCAGGGTTTATGATTCAGATTCATGATTCAGGGTTTATGATTCAGATTCATGAT
>JBLNAN010000261.1:0-12550 GCA_050259355.1 Syntrophothermus sp.
ACCCAGGATATACAGGAATTTATCAGCCGTGTTTGGCATGAATTCTTCTTTGAAAAACAGCTTTATTCCATCTGCCAGCGGTTGGAGTATCCCAAAAGGACCAGCCCTGTCGGGTCCCAGACGATCCTGGAAAAAGCCCGCTACTTTTCGCTCGATCAGCGTGGAATACATGGCCACCAGCAGGCTGATGATCATTATCGCGGAGGCAAGTATGGTTTTGTAGAGGATCACTTTTATTAATTATTAATTCGTAATTATTCCTTCATCTTCCCTCCAGGAGGATCAACCGTTCCCGGTTTCTTCACCTTTTCATAATGATTAGCCGAAATCACCGATTGCCGCTTGATCTTGCGCGGCCCTTCTATCTGCCAGTCTGCAATGTTCTTTTTTTCAAACCGGCACTCGTTGCAGATAAACTCTTCCAGTTCATTGTATTTGTCTTTTCTTCCGGTGATCCGGTAAATCTCGTTTCCAAACATCCAGGCTGTTACCTTGCCGGAACATTTAGGGCAATCGCGGTGGGCATCCATCGGCTTCAGAAACCATACCCGGCTTTTGAACCGGAAGGTTCTGTCGGTAAGTGCACCGACCGGACAAACATCAATGACATTCCCCGAAAAATCATTATCAATGACATTTTCGATATAAGTGCTGATCTCGGCGCCGTCGCCCCGGTACAAAACCCCGTGAACTCTTTTATCCGTGATCTGATCGGCGGTGTAGACACACCGGTAGCACAGGATACAGCGGTTCATGTGCAGCTTGATGTTGGGACCAATATCAATCGGTTCAAATTCCCTGCGTTCTTCTTCGGTCCGGGTATCGGCAGTGCCATGACCATAGCTGAGATCCTGCAGGTCACATTCACCCGCCTGATCACAAACCGGACAATCCAGCGGATGGTTCAGCAGAAGAAATTCGGTAACGGCCTTCCGGGCTTCGATTACTTCAGGCGAAGTGATGTTCTGAACCACCATGCCTTCCTGCACGGGAGTGCTGCAGGATGCCACCAGCTTGGGCATAGGTCTGGGATCTTTTTCAGAAGTCACGGCTACTTTCACCAGGCAGCTCCGGCATTTACCGCCCGAACCCTTCAGTTTTGAATAATAGCACATGGCCGGTGGCACAACGTCTCCCCCGATCTTGCGGGCAGCCTGCAGAACCGTCGTTCCCTCCTCCACTTCTATCGTTATATTGTCAATGGTTATCTTCATATTTCATAATTCACGATTCACGATTATCTGAATGTCATTCCGGCCGGGTAATTTATCAATGCTCCGTGGTTTGTGTTTTTCACTATTTCCGGATGTTCCACATGAAATTCAAATTCCGGACGGAAATGGCGGATAGCGCTGGCAACAGGCCATGCAGCTGCATCACCCAGCGGGCAAATCGTGTTGCCTTCAATTTTTCCCGCGATGTTGAAAAGCAGATCGATCTGCGACATCTTTCCCTCCCCGTGTTCAATTTTGTACAGGATCTTCTCCATCCAGCCTGTTCCTTCACGGCAGGGTGAGCATTGTCCGCAGGATTCGTGCCTGTAAAAATGGGTGAAATTCAGGGTATTTCTGACCATGCAAACATCTTCATCATACACGATAAATCCCCCTGAACCCATCATGGTTCCACTGTCGAACTCACCTTCAAGCAATGATTCGTAGGTCATCAGGCGTTTTTCACCTTTGGCCGTTGCAAGGATGAGGTGGGCCGGCAGAACCGGCACAGAGGACCCGCCGGGAATCACGGCTTTCAACCGTTTCCCGTTTCTGATTCCTCCGCAATATTCATCTGAATAGATGAAATCTTCAACCGTTATCCCCATTTCTATTTCGTAGATGCCGGGATTATTGATGTTTCCGCAGGCAGAGATCAGCTTGGTGCCGGTACTTCTGCCCTTGCCAATTTTTGCATAATTTTCACCACCCATCATCAGTACCGGTGCTACCGTGGCCAGGGTTTCCACATTGTTGACCACTGTCGGACAATCGTATAAACCTTTATAGGCGGGAAATGGCGGCTTTATCCTTGGATTGCCTCTTTTTCCCTCGAGAGATTCCAGCAAAGCAGTTTCCTCGCCACAGATATAGGCACCGGCACCCGGATGAACATATATCTCAAGATCGAATCCGGTTCCGAGGATATTCTTTCCAAGAAAACCATTTTCGTGCGCTTCTTTAATTGCCTTTTCCAGAATCCCGATGATGTACTTGAACTCGCCCCTGACATAGATGTAGCAGGTTTTTGCGCCCAGCGCGAAGCTGGAGATGATCAGTCCCTCGAGGAGAAGGTGCGGGATCTTTTCCATCAGGTACCGGTCTTTGAAGGTTCCCGGCTCGCTCTCATCCGCGTTACACACCAGATACCTGGGATTGGTTGATTTCCTGTCAAGAAAACTCCATTTCAAGCCTGTAGGAAACCCCGCTCCGCCTCTTCCCCTGAGTCCGGACCGGGTGACTTCCTGGTTGATCTCATTGGGTGTCATCGTCTTGATAGCCTTCTCAACAGCCACGTAGCCTCCATGATGACGGTACACGTCAAAACCCCTGATCCCGGGAATATCCGTTTTTTCTAGCAGTATTTTTCTACCCATTTCGTTCCTTCAGGTTTTTCGTCACCGGCTTTTGAAGTCAGTTCTTCGATAATCCTGTCTATTTTTTCAGTTGTGAGCGATTCATAAAACTCATTATTGATCTGCATCACGGGAGCATTACCACAGGCACCCAGACATTCGACTGCGCGCAGGGTGAAAAGCCCGTCGTGCGTAGTTTCCCCGTCCTGAATATTAAGTTTTTTCTTCAGATAATCCATGATTTGTTCTCCTCCACAAGCCGAACAGGGACCGGTAAGGCACAGATCAATCACATACTTACCGGTTTTTTCCAGGTAAAACATGGAATAAAAAGTAGCAACCTCGTAAACTTCTATCGGTTGTATACCCAGCAGCGACGCTACATAATCCATTACATCCACGCTTAAAAATCCTCCCAACTCCTCCTGGGCGATATGCAAAACCGGCAGCAGAGCCGATTTCTGTCTCCCTTCCGGATACCTGGCAATGATTTTCCTGACACACTCCATCGTTGCATCCGAAAACCTCACTTCACGGTTCTCCTTCACGAAAAGCTTATGGTTTATCCTGTTACTTCGGTCAGACATTTATATTATTACGTTATTGGGTTATTCATTGTTATTCATTGTTATTGGGTTATTGTGTTATTGGGTTATTGTGTTATTGGGTTATTGGGTTATTCTTTGTAATCGTAAATCATAAATCATAAATCGTAAATCAAAAATCAAAAATCAAAAATCGTGAATCGTAAATCCAAATCATATCTCATATCTCGTCACGCATCCAGTTCCCCGGCAATAACATTCATACTGCTCATGGTAAGAATCGCATCCGACAACACTACTCCTTTTATCATTTCGGGATAAGCCTGGTAATAGATGAAACAGGGCCTGCGGAAATGAAGCCGGTAAGGCGTTCTTCCGCCATCGCTCACGAGATAAAAACCCAGCTCGCCATTTGCCCCTTCCACCGGGTGATAAACTTCACCCTTGGGAATATCCGTCTCCCCCATCACGATCTTGAAATGCCAGATCAGAGGTTCCATTTTGCTGTAAACATCTTCTTTGGCAGGAAGATAAAATTCAGGAACATCCACGTGAAAATTCCCTTCCGGTAAATTATCCAGTGCATTTCTTACCAGTTTCAGACTTTGCCACAACTCTTCCTGCCGAACACAAAAACGATCGTACGTGTCACCATTTTCTCCAACGGGAATAACAAAATCAAAATCATCATATGAACTATAGGGATTCATCACCCGTACATCATAATCAACACCTGCAGCGCGGAGGTTGGGACCTGTAAAGCCGTAACTCACTGCTCTCTCTGCCGCGATCGGTCCCACGCCAATGGTACGGTCCATGAAGATGCGGTTGCGCATCAGCAGTTTCTCGAACTCCTCAAGGATCCGGGGCAAACGCTCAGTAAGCTCGCGGATACGCTTCAGGACTTCCGGACTAAAATCCCTTTCAAATCCCCCTATCCTGCCGATATTGGTGGTAAGTCTTGCTCCGCAGATCTGTTCATAGATTTCGTAGATCCTTTCCCTTTCCTGAAAAACATAAATGAATCCCGTCAGGGCCCCGCTGTCAACCCCGATAACGCTGTTGCAAACCAGGTGATCCGTGATCCTGGCCAGTTCCATGATGATGATCCGCATGTAATCAATGCGCTTTGTGGTTTTCACGCCAAGGAGCTTTTCCACGGTCATCTGCCATCCAATATTATTGATGGGTGAGGAACAATAATTCATACGGTCGGTCAGGGTGGTGATCTGGTAATAGGGCCGCCGTTCCGCGATCTTTTCAAAAGCACGATGGATATAACCGATCGTTTGCTCCGCATCAATGATGGTTTCCCCGTTCAGGGTCAGCACATTCTGGAATATCCCGTGCGTGGCCGGATGTGTGGGGCCAAGATTGAGCGTGGTATATATTTTATCGTCTGTCATATTGTTTATCCGCTAAGCTTTCACCGCCCGAAAAACCGATCATCCTTGTCCTGACGAGTCTGATCTTCCAGCGGATATTCCTTCCTTAACGGAAAGTAATCCATATCCTCCACGTTCAGGATGCGCTTCATGTTGGGATGACCTTTGAAAATTATTCCATAGAAATCAAAAGTCTCTCTTTCCATCCAGTTAGCTCCGGCAAACAAATCAGTTACCGTTGGAACGAAAACCTCATCCGCGGGAAGAAACGTCTTAACCCGTATCCTGATATTTTCATAAAAATTATGAAGATGGTACACTACACCAAAAGGCAGCACCTGATCAGGATAATGGATGCCGGTCAGATCTGTTAAAAATCCAAAACCGCTCTCCCTGAAGAGAAATCCGATTACATCATGGATGATTTCATGATCAACGGTAACCGTAACAATATCCGCCTTTTCATCAATTGCCGTGATACCGTCCAGGAATTTTTCAGTTAATTCATTAACAATATACTCTGCGGTCATTTGTTGTTATTTTTAGATTCGGGATACGGGATGCGGGATTCGGGATTCGGGATTCGGGATTCGAGATTCGAGATTCGTGAATCATGAATCGTAAATCGTGAATCGTAAATCGTGAATCATAAATCGTGAATCTGAATCATATCTCCTATCTCATAAATCATAACTCTTCAGAAGTTCCCTGTATTCTTCAGAATTTCTTCTGCGGATCGACTCTTTCCCCACGAGTTCCTGTATTTTCATGAACCCGTCGATCACCTGCTCCGGCCTGGGCGGACATCCGGGTACGTATACATCCACGGGCACGATCCTGTCGATACCCTGAAGCACGCTGTAGGTATCAAAAATACCCCCACTGGAAGCACAGGCGCCCATGGCCAGCACCCACCTGGGTTCAGCCATCTGCACGTATACCTGCTGGACAACCGGTATCATTTTCTTCGCGATCGTCCCCATCACCATCAGCAGATCGGCCTGCCTCGGACTAAAACTCAGCCTCTCGGAACCAAACCGGCCCAGGTCATAATGTGCGCCCATGGTAGCCATGAATTCTATTCCGCAACAGGAAGTTGCAAAGGGCAAAGGCCAGATGCTGTTTTTTCTTGCCAAACCAATGACTTTATCAAGAGTGGTGGCAAAAAATCCTGGTCCTGAATGGCCTTCAGGAGGATCTACTTTATTATAAACAGGTATGGTTTTATCCTGAATCATTTATCCCAGTTTAATGCTCCTTTTTTGAGGATATAGTAAAATCCGAAGAGCAGAAAGGCCAGAAATACCAGCATCTCCGCGAATCCTGCCCAACCCGTCTCCCTGAAATTTACCGCCCACGGATAGAAAAAAATGATCTCTACATCAAACAAAACAAAAAGAATGGCAATTAAAAAATATTGTACAGAAAATGGAAATCTCGCGTTCCCCTTTACTTCAATACCGCATTCAAAATTTTCCTCTTTTCTGACCATGTGGATTTTTTTTCTCTTACCACCAATGAAATGCGTCAACGTCATGGTGACGATGACAAATCCTGCAACAACTACCGACTGTATCAGGATTGGCAGATAATCTGATGGAACAAAAATCTGATCCATAATTTAGAATTATTCTACAAAAGTAACAATTATCATTTAATCAAAAAAGATTTAAGCATTGAAATACCGAAATATTTTTACTTTTCTTCCAATTCACCTTCCCAGCGCGCAATAACAGCAGTTGCAAGACAGTTTCCGATGACATTTACGGCTGTTCTGGCCATGTCCATCAGTTCGTCAATCCCAAGAATAATAAAAATGGGCCACAAGGGGAGACCAAAGTTGGCCGCTGTACCCAGAAGGATGACCAGTGAGGCACGCGGAACCCCTGCCACTCCTTTGCTGGTGAGCATCAGCGTCAGCATCATGATGATCTGGGTACTGGTTGACAGATGAATACCTGCCATCTGGGCAATGAATATGGATGCGAGGGCAAGATACAAGGTAGTTCCATCCAGGTTGAAACTGTATCCTGTAGGGATCACAAAAGCAACGATTTTCCGGGGAACACCGAATCTTTCCATGTTTTCCATGGCGATGGGAAGGGCTGCTTCTGAACTGGTGGTGGCGAAGGCAAGCGTGGCCGGCTCCATTACCGCTTTGAGAAACTTTAGCACGGGGATGCGGAAGAGCAACGCGACGGGTAACAGCACGAACAGGATGAAAAGAATGAGTGCAAGATACAGCGTTGCCAGCAGCTTTCCCAGGTTGACCAGTATGCCAAGCCCCATATGACCGACACTGTAGGCCAGCGCTGCAAATACCGCCAGCGGTGCAAAAAGCATGACGATGTTGGTGAATTTGAACATAACCTCCGACAGGCTTTCTGCGAACCTCACCATCGGATTCCGGTACTGCTCTTTCACCAGCGCCACCGCGATACCGAAAAGGATGCTGAAAATCACGATCTGCAAGACCTGTCCTTCTGCTATGGATTTGGCAAGGTTTTCAGGGAATACATGCAGGATGATCTGGTCCCAGGTCTGTTGAGGCACGGGCGGCAGATTCCCCGGTGTCATACCGTCAGGAACCGTCACGCCGGAACCGGCCTTGCTCAGGTTGATGGCGATCAGACCGATGAACAGGGCAAGGGTGGAAATTACTTCAAAATACAACAACGATTTCCATCCCATCCTGCCCACCTGTTTCAGATTGGAATGACCGGCAATACCGACGACCAGGGTTCCGAAAAGCAACGGGGCGATGATCGTTTTTACCAGGTTCAGAAATATCTTGCTGATCAGGTTAAGGTGTCTGGCAATCGAAGGAAAATCCTCACCAAACTCGGCCCCTGCCAGCATACTGATCATGATCCAGGTGGTGAGGGATTTTCGTTTGATAGCGTAAGCAATAAGAACGCCTATCACCATCCACCTGGCAATGGCCGGAACCAGAACAGGCAGGTCCGGGTACCCGTAAGATCTCAGCAAAGTCAGTACTGCTGCAATCAGCAGGGTCAGGATCAGTAAAAAAAGGATCAGGCGATAGCTTTTACTCATATAACATCAAAAATAGAAAATGATCTTAATGAGAAATCATATGAAAAATTCTTAATGATTATTTTTATTTGGTCTTATTTTGGTTGGATCATAAAAAATAAAAAAATTCAACATGAGAGATATACACAACCGGCAGACAGGAAGAGGGTTTCTGGTCATGCTGATCACCTGGGTATTGGCGGTAATACTGGGGTGGCTGATATTTTACAAGGGGCTTGGTGGTTTTTACGATGTCAACACGGTTCATTATGAAGGATTTCTGCGCCAGCATGTACTTTTGGTACCGCTTTTCCTGAGTTACCTTGCCCAGGCTGCCTTTCTGGTATTTGTACTTCACTGGCTGGAGGAGGTATCCACTTTTGGAAGAGGTTTCGTGGTGGGGGCTGTTCTTTTCCTGCTCGTTAATGCCGGGCTTGATTTTTACCTGTATTCCATGTTCAATATGATCAATGGAGCCGTGGTGCTCGTGGATATATTGGTCCAGGGAATCTATGGCGGAATACTGGGTGGCGTGGCCGGATGGTTGCTGGGCCTGGGACCAAAACCAAAAGATCCGCGGACCATCAAAAATGCTGAATAATTTCGGTAAATTTGTATGATGAGATGGCTGATTTCCCTACTGCTTCTGACATGTGCTGCATTTTCCTGTAAAAACCCGGAATCTGTCGTATCGGTGCTTCCGGTGGTACAAACCCATCCGGCTACCGGGGTGACTTCCACTTCAGCGATCATCAGCGGGACAATTACAGAGACCGGTACAGGCCATATACTTCGGAAGGGGTTTTATTTATCGCATGATGCTACCGGCGATTCGGTATTACTGGCTTCTGGTGGAAATTTTAGTTATGAACTGGTTTCCCTTAATTCCGAAACAACCTATTTTTATCGTGCCTTCGCGGTCAATGATGCCGGCACCTCGACCGGTAATGAGTTATATTTTACAACTTTACATTCAGAAATTCCTATCGTAATAACCGGTGTCATCAAGGAAGTAAGCAGAACCACGGCCGTTTCAGGTGGTCTGGTTTCTGACAGCGGCACCCTGCCTGTCATTGCCAGAGGAGTTTGCTTTAGCACGCATAATGATCCCACTATTCAGGATCCCTATACAACCGATGGTACCGGAAACGGGTATTTCACGAGCCAGATACACGGACTTGCCCCCAGAACGGCTTATTATCTCAGGGCTTATGCCACCAATGCTCATGGTACCGGGTATGGCAAAACAAAGTCGTTTACCACGGCCGACACCAATCTGGCGGGTCCTTGCGCGGGATTGGATTCAGTGGTATATGCAGGCAGAATCTATCACACCGTTCTAATTGGCAGTAAATGCTGGTTCAGGGAAAATCTCAACGTGGGGAACCTGATCAATGGACGTTTTGACATGGTGAAATTCAATTCCAATATTGAAAAATATTGTTACAACGACCTCGAAAGCAATTGCGATGTATATGGTGGACTATACCAGTGGGATGAGATGATGCAGAGTGTTGAGGTAGAAGGAACCAGGGGAATTTGTCCTTTAACCTGGCATATTCCCACCCGTGATGAATGGAACACGATGATCAATAATTACGGTGGAATCCAGGAGGCAGGACTCGGACTTAAGTACAATACTTCCTGGTCGGGAAGCGGAAATGGCACCAACCGGAGTGGCTTTTCCGCGCTGGCCGGTGGTTACAGAACGCTTGACGGAACTTTTTCCGGCCTTGGAGACCAGGCAGGTTTCTGGTCTTCGCTCCGATATAGCAATGATCAGTCGTGGAATTTTATGCTGAGTGCCGGAAACCAAACGGTAAATTCACAATTTACCAACCGTAGAATGGGATATTCGGTAAGGTGTGTGAAAGACTGAATTACAACATGCTTTCGAGTTTCCTGAGGTTCAGGATCGGAATGGTAAAAATATGTTCCTCGTTGTTTTTTTCAAGGGTAAGGGTGGATTTCTTGCGGTTAATCCGGGTGATATAATGCTTGTTGATGATCAGGGAGCGGCTGATCCTGAAAAAATATTCTGCAGGAAGCAATTCCAGCACCTTTCCTATATTCAGTGAGACTTTTTCTCTCTTGTCTTTTGCAAAACAGATATCGGAGTAATTCCAATCGGCTTCCACGAAGATGATCTCCATTGGATTAATCAATGATAATCCGCCTGCAATGCTGATTTTAATCTTTTTCTCCCCGGAAATCTTTTCAAGCAGTTTCCTGATCTGTTCCTCCTGGGATTCTTTTATTGATTTTACCCTGAATCTCCCGATTGCCTGTTGAAGTTCTTCCTCGTCGACCGGTTTTATGATGTAATCAAATGCAGCGTAATGAAGCGTTTCAATGGCCGATTGGTTAAAATCAGTGATAAAAATCACCGGAACTTCCAATCCATTTTGATACAATTCCCGGGTAAGGTCTATTCCCGATTTTTCTTGCATCTCCAGGTCCATGAAAATCAGGTCAGGCTGGAGTGAAAGTAGTTCCTCTTGTGCTTGTTCTGCATCATTGAATATCCCCGTGATTTCTATATCCTCATATTTCTTCAACATCACGGCCAGCGTGTCGGTTATCTCAATATCATAATCGACCAATACTACTTTTACCATACACTGATGTTTTTGAAAAAATCAATGGATGGATTCATTAAGAAAGCAGAAATCCCTGAATAGCAGCGTATCAAATTGGGTAATAATTAGGGATGGTTTTTCAAAAATATAGGAAATAATATAGATTACCAAATATTATAAGAGAAATATTTTTTATTGTATAATTATTCCTGAAATACTTTGCGAAACCTTAGCGCTACTTAGCTTTTTTGTGTTGAAGAATTCTTACAACCTGACCAGCTTCCGCAAGACCACCTTATTCCCCGTTTGTATCCTTAGAAGGTAAATCCCTGCCGGTAGTTGTTGTATATCAATCTTTTCCTTTACAGGATTGCTAAAAAATTCTGTTCCTTCCACCGAGAATATACCTACTGAGAGCACCGGTTGATTACTTTTGATTTCTACAAAATCCTTTGCCGGGTTGGGAAAGATCTTAACCTCCTGATCAGCCTCCGCTTCCATTCCAAGGGGAAACGAAGCCACGACCGTATCTGATGCAGCAGATTCACATCCATTTATCTCCTGTAGGGATGTGACAAAATAATTGTACACGGCACCCAGATTCCAAGGCACAGGATAATCAGTATATGAATTAGTGGTAATTGGCGATGAATTCAGCATCAGGAATGGCGGATTGCCGGCAACATCCGATCGCCAGATATTGTAACCGGTGGATTGAGAACAAGGAGCTTCCCAGGTTAGATCTACCTTTTGTCCGTCTGTCACAGCCTGAAGATTTGAAGGCGAAGGACAAATTCCATAAATGTTGATGTTATCTATATCCCATTGATGAAAAGCAGCTGCATTCATACCGTGTGCCCGAAAACGTATCCGGAAAATTTTTCCCCCGGCGTCCGGTAGAATCAAATTTTTCGTCTGCCACCCGAGGTTGCCATTGTTGGTAAATTCAGCAATGGTATTCCATGTACCATCCACATTCAGTTCAGCACTGATCTTCTCGGTCGACCCTGCTGAGATGTCTTCAAGCTTCAGGTCAAACTGAAGGCGTACTTCCGAGCATTGCCAATCCGCCGCATTAAAGCCCGGACTTACAAGAGAATATTCGTATGCGCTGCTCTTTCCTTTGCCCGCTCCATGAAAAGCCGCACAGGGCACCGGTATTCCTTCATAATTATTCATCATCCACTCGCCGGGGCCCGGATCAAAAGTCCAGCCATTGAATCCAAAGTTGCCGTTATTCCATCCTTCAAAAAACGGAAACTTACCACCAGTTACGACAACCGTATCGCTTTTTCGGATTGATTCGCGGTACTGACCCGGGTAACCATAGGAGGAAATATCATAAAAAGCAGTAATGTCGTAATAATGAGTTCCGCTGCTGACGCTTGTCTCCGTGTAGGTAAGATCATTCGGTGAAGGTGCAAAATAAAGGAAGGTATTGTCACGGTATAGGTAATAACCCAGTAAACCCGGAGGAGTTTGTCCGGAACCGGTCACCGGTTTCTGCCAGGTGAGTGTCACGTCGGTACCGAGGGTATCTGCCTGGAAACTTACCGGCGGGTAGAGATAGGCGGGGGTAAATGTCGTGCAGGCAGGCAATGAAACCGGGTTGGAAGCAAAGCCGTACAGGGCCTTAACACACAGTTGTACCGGAACGCCCGGCTGAACCTGGGCTGCCGGAATCTGGTACACGGTATCGGCTGTAAATCCTGAGAAGACATTATCGAGATAAACGTTATAGCCTGTCAGACAATAGTTGGAGGAAGGCTTGTTCCAGGTTGCCACCAGGGAAAACTGGTCAACGACCGGACCAGAGGGCGGAGAAGCTGTACCGCCGCCGAAAGTCATTGAAAAGGTCTGATTTCCCATGATTACTACAGGAACAATGGTAATTGGGGAGCCACATTGTGGGTTGGTATAGGTAATTTGATAATTTCCTTTCCAAACATTATTGATTACAGCATGGCCATTCGGATCTGTAACGGCATAATAAATACTGTCGACATATATGAGATTTTGTACTGTAATTCCTATGCCACCACTACCCTGGGCCGGACAGCAACCGGTCAGATCGAAGGTAAGATCAGCCGTCCAGCATTTTCCGACTGGCAATGTAAAAGCAACCAGTGAATCCGTACAGCAGGGATAGTACCTGCGGATGGCATACCGGTATAGATTACAGCCCAATGCTCCCCAACCATTATCTGAAAAAGTTTGCACGCCGGGCGTGGTTGTACCCAGATAGGTCCAAGCTGACGGTATATTTTGCTGGCCATCCAGCAGGCGGTATACCTTGTAATAAAAGGAGGATTGTGGAATATCTCCATAATTGCAATGAAATCCTCCCGACCTGATCAGAAAATTACCGTTTGCCGGAACCCAGTTTCCATTGCCATTGTTGACATAGCTTCTGTTCTGGTTGCTGGTTGTGTCAAG
>JBLNAN010000262.1:0-8928 GCA_050259355.1 Syntrophothermus sp.
TGCACCTGCAGACATTGTTTTAACCGGTAATACTATTACCGCTTCTCAAAAGGCTATCAGCATCCAGCGCTTTATTGATTGGGATGGTACTGTTAAGACATATGGCGGTATTAATAATATTGATGCCACGGGTGGTAATATTATCAATGGCATTAGCACAACTACTACCAACCTTGCACATCTTTTTACTATTGAAGATGCGATAAATCATAAAATTGATGAAGGATGGCGGGGTTTTGTCAAAGTAAAGGATTTTAATACCTATGTTACGCCACTAAGTTATATTACGCCGGCAACAACAGCCCCTTCAATCCAGCGCGGTATTGATGCTGCTTTAGCTACATGGACTGTAAATGTTGCTGCGGGTACTTATAACGAGTACAACATTACTGTAAATAAATCTCTTTCACTCAGAGGTGCAAATGCAGGTGTGGCATGGGGCAGCCGTGGACCAGAAAGTAAAGTTACGGATCCAAATGGTAATACACTTTTCAATGTGAATTCCGACGGTGTAACTATTAATGGTTTCGAAATAACCGGCCGTCTATCAAACAACGCAATTTATAACGATGTTGCCGGTCACAGTAATGTGAGTATTGTATTTAATAATATTCATGACGTTGGTAACGATCGCGGTTCAGGTAGTATCAGGGCAATACATTATATGCTTGGATCTAATGTTAATAGTTCAGATGTTGTAATTTCTGATAACTATTTAAATAATATTGGCAATAACACAACACTTGCAGGTTCTGCAGATGCAATATGGTTCGGTTCGGGTACTAACCCCGGCAGCGTGACGACTATAGCTATTGAACGCAACATTATCAGCAATGTAAAATCATTTAATGCAGGCCGATATTCACGTGGCATTTATATTGGACCAGGTACTGGCTCAATAATTAATCCTGCAATCAAGGATAATACGGTTTTCGATTTTTTGGGATACTCGACTTACGCTATTGTGCTTGAAAACAGCGTATCGAATGGTTTGGTGTCTAATAATTTAATTTACAACATAATCAGCACGAATAATAATGCTGCTGGTGTATACACCAATGTAACCACTGGGGGAGCTACAAATGCCATCAACAATAATAGCTTTACTAATGTCCAGTTCGGAATCAAAAATAACCAATCTATAGTGGTAAATGCCACATGTAACTGGTGGGGAACCAACACTGTTGCCGGTGTGGCCTCAATGGTAACAGGTCCGGTAACTTATGATCCGTGGCTTAGCACAGGAACAGATAACGATATTCTTCTGCCAGGTTTCCAGCCTGTACCAAATTCCTGCACGGGTGCCACCAATCTCTTCGTAAACGATGACACTTACAACAGTGATGACATCTATACCACCGCAGTTGGCAATGATGGCAACACGGGAATAGCCAGTGCACCTTTCCGTACTATCACCAAGGCAGTCAATACCGCTGTTGAAGGAACCACGGTTAAAGTGGATGCAGGCACTTTCCAGGAGCAGGTACTGATTGACAAAACGATGAATATTGTTGGAGTTAATACAACTAAGACCATCGTCATTCCACCTGTTACAGTACCTGGTGTGACCACGCCCAATTCCACCTTAAATCCCGTTATCTGTGCAAAAAACACCAATGTATCAACTTCTATGAATGTAAATATCAGCAAGCTGATGATTGATGGCAACGGCGGAAGGAATTGTGACAAATTTGTTGGTATGCTGTATTATGCATCCGGCGGAACGTTTGATGATGCAAGGATCAGCGGAATTCATGATATTGGAGCTGTTACGGGAAGTCAGAGAGGGATTGCTTTTTATGCAGATCATAATTCAGGTATTACCCTTGAACAGAATATCAGCTTGACCAATTCCATGATCGATGATTACCAGAAGGGTGGACTGGTTATAAAACAACCGGGCACCTATGCCTTTATCGATAACAACAGCGTAATCTGGAATGCAGGTCTGCATGTTACTGCTCCCAATGGAATTCAGATCAGTGGCGGGGCCCGGGCAACCCTCACGAATAATACTGTTCAGGGAAATGCCTACCTTGGACCTGGTAATTGGACTGCAACTGGCATTCTTCTTTATAACCCATCAACCGGTATTTCGGTTATTGGGAATAACCATCTCATTCAGAATGAATGTGGAATTTATTTCGCAGAATCTTCTGGTTGGACTGTCAACTCTAATGATTTCAATGATAACTACTGTCATATTTATCAAAACCCGCTGGTAACAGCTGTGAACACTTACGATAAAACGGTTATCGAAAATGAAACCAACCCTTTGGCAACAAATCTTGTTTATGGAAGGATTCAATGTGCGATTGATTGGTCCGATGTTAATCCTGTGCTTAATGCAAGTGCCGGAACATTTACTGAAAACGTGATCATCAATAAACCACTAACTTTGAATGGCGCCGGACAAAGTTCCACCTTTGTCATTCCTGCTCTTTCCAATCCAAATCCTTGTTCCGGAGCATCCCTGTGTCCTGGTGCAAGCAATATTTTCCTGGTAGAGGCTGATGATGTGACAATCCAGAATTTAACGGCAGACGGGAATAATCCTGCCCTTACCAGCGGGGTTCTTTCAAATGCCGTGGATGTTGACGCGAGAAATGGCATCATTACAAATCATGGCGCGGGAGTTTTCAATAACCTGAAAATTCATGACGTGACGGTTAAAAATATTTACCTGAGGGGAATTTATGCCTCATCCGGAGGAACCTTCAATATTCACCACAATACGGTGGATAATGTAGCAGGGGAAGCAAATTCAATCGGCATATTCAATTTTGGCGGATCGGGTAATATAAACTATAACACGGTTTCCAGGGCAAACGATGCGATTGCTTCAAACTGGTCAAAGGGAACAACTTATTCACATAACACTGTAACCAGTTCTGGAAGCGGGATCCATACCGATAATCAGGGAGACGGTTCCGGAACGACCGCGGATTTAATCGCATACAATAGTGTCAGCAACAGCACTACTTACGGGTACGGGATTTTCGTTTTTGTTCCTTATAAGAATGTTCAGGTAATGAAGAATAACATTACTGGTGTGGATGTGGGTTTGTCTGTTTTTGGTGGTGAAAATGATGCTATGCCCGTATTTGCAGAAAATACCGTGGATGGAACCGGAAAAGTTACTCCAACTGGCATTTATTCAACAACCAACATTCTTGGATATGGATCACAAAATCAGCACGCCGGATTTACCAATAACATCATTAAAAACTGTGCCACCGGAATTGAAATAGAAGCAGACCCTGGTTTTACAAATTATTCTTATCTGAATTATAACTCAATTACTTCGAATACGACTGGCGTCCATGTTACCGGAACAGGTACTGGTGTTAATGATCTAACCTGCAACTGGTGGGGTGCAACTTCCAATACAGCTGTCACTGCAGCAGCAGGTACGACCAGCCCATGGGTTACTTATACTCCATGGCTGATCAATGGTACCGATACTGAACCGGATACAACCGGCTTTCAGAACGTGGCCAATGCCTGCCTGGGTTCTCCCATCATTCTCAGCGCCATTCCGACGCACGTCACCTGCAATGAAGCCAATAACGGTGCAATCAATCTGACGGTCACCGGTGGCGGAACGCCATACACCTATGCATGGACTGCTTCCAATGGCGGCGTTGTACCAGCCGGACAGGCAAGTCAAGAGGACCTCACCGGTCTTGTTGCCGGAACCTACAGTGTTCACGTAACCGACCTTTATGGAAGCGCAGCCGACCTTCAGGTCATCATTACTCAGCCTGTTGCACGGATTGTCAGTGGCTATGTGAAATATTACAACAACGCCTCAACGCCGATGGATCATGTGACCATTAATCTCAAACAGGGTTCCTCGCTAATCTATTCCACCACTACCAGCAGCACGGGCACTTACTCGTTCCCCAATGTTTGTGATGGGGAATACACGGTTGAACTCCTAACCAATACCACCGAAAATCCCGTTGGCGGAATCAACTCGACCGATGCTGCCCAGGTGAACTACTGGTTCAGTAATCATTACAATATTGAAAAAGTAAGATTTTTTGCTGGTGATGTGGGAACTGCGACCCATGATTATGAGCTCCTTCCGATGGATGCTTCAAAAATTGTTGAATATTTCGTAACGATCGGCAATCCTGCACAACCCTTCCCGTCATCATGGACATTCTGGAAAACCAATGATGGAACCAGCGCGCAGAATCCATCGCATGTTCTGACCGTCGCGGTTAACGGTTCAAGCCTCACCCAGAATTTTTATGCCCTCGTTAGCGGCGACTTTAACCGGAGCTTTGTTCCGGGAAACCTCAAAATGCAGGGTGACGACCTTAACCTGAATATAGAAGGCAAAATGACGGCTGAATCAGGATCAGAAATTGAACTGCCGGTTTATGCGGGTCAGTCAATGGAAGTGGGAGCGATTTCCATGATCATCAACCTTCCCCAAGAACAAGTTGAGATAACCGGAGTTAATTTACTGAACACAAATATTCCCGTTCAGTATACAGTGATCGGCGATCAGCTGAGAATTGGCTGGCAATCTTCAGAAGAGATCGTTCTTGAAGCAGGTCAAACCATGATGATCATCAAAATGAAGGTAAGTGGCATGGATGACCAGCCTGTACGACTGTTCCTTGATGGCAGCGACCTGAATGAACTGGCGGATGCTTCCTCAGAAGTCATCGAGGGCGCTATACTCTATACCCCGGAAATTCTTACTCCCACCGGTGTTTCTGTAATTGCCAACGATGAAAAACCGCTTGAATTTGCAAACCATCCCAATCCCTTCCACGATAAAACTACCTTCACCTATTCCATTCCCAAAGATGGTGACGTGTCTCTTGAGATCTACAACCTGCTTGGCAGCAAGATCAGTACTGTTGTGAAAGAGTTCCGTAAAGCCGGTGATTATTCAGTCACCTTCAATATGGATCTTCCATCAGCAGTATACATTGCAGTATTGAATCTAAAGGCTGACGGTCAGGAATACAATCAGAAAATCAAGATTACAAGCGATCAGAAATAATTGTCTGATGTAGTTTATCCTAATCAGGAAGCTGTCTCTCCCAGGGACAGCTTCTTTTTTTTGATCATACACCTGATCTTTTTTTATTATTTTTGACACATGTATAGAATTATTTGTTTTCTTATTTGGATTCTCGGCCTTCCCGGATATTATTCATATGCACAAAATGCGCCGGTTGTCATCGCGGGTAACACGATATCCTCAAGTGATACCGTGCATCTTCTGGTGACTGCCACCGGCATCGACCGGGTGGCAAGCTGCAGCCTGACCATCGATTTTGACGGCATCATTGCATCCGTGGCTTCTGTCACGACCGGGGAATTCTTTCAGGGCGGAATGAACTACAATGCCTCCGATCCTTCAAGGATAGTGATCGGATGGTATACCTGGCCTGGACTCATCCTTCCTGATAATTCCGTCCTTTTTGATATTAAATTCAACCGGTCTGCCTGGGGAACAACACCGGTCACCTTCTTTGATGACGGGAATTCCTGTTATTTCAGTAATGACAGCTCGGTTATGCTCAATGATATTCCTTCCGCTCAATATTACAGGAATGGATCGATCACTTTTAAAAGGGCCGATGGGGTGGATGAAAAAGATGTTACAGGGATTACTTTTTATCCGAATCCTTGTTTTGGAGCGGGAACCCTTTCCTGGGAACCCGAAAGTCAGATTGAAAAAGTTGAAGTTTATAATACTACCGGACAAAAGATCCTTCTCCTGGAAAATGGCTTCCGGGGATTGAATAAAATGAAAATCCAGGATCTTGTTTCCGGGCTGAATATCATCAGGATCACCTGTAAACAGGGAAACGAGAGGATGCTCAAGAACTTCCGAATTCTGTCAAGGTAAATCGTTTTGCAGTCGT
Source organism: Syntrophothermus sp. (assembly GCA_050259355.1). GTDB lineage: Bacteria > Bacteroidota > Bacteroidia > Bacteroidales > FEN-979 > FEN-979. Next base: position 5,898 of record JBLNAN010000262.1, read on the forward strand.
GAAGTAAGATTTTCAACTACAGTTTCCGGGGTGATTTCCCTGATACAGTGGCAATCGCCGCTTTTCCGGCAGTCATTGCATTCAGTTTCCTTACAGAGAAAGACAGCATTTTTACCCAGTGGCGCCCATCGTTTTGGAAAGATCGGTCGCATGGGCGCATAGAGCCCGATTGCGACTTTGCCCAATGCTGCTGCAATGTGCAGGGGGCCCGTGCTGGCCGCCACCAGTGCATCGGCTGAATCAATGGTATCAATCAGTTCCGAAAGCTTTAGTTTTCCCGTGAGGTCCTTTATTCTATCTTCATGCTGCTTCAGAAAGTCCCGCATCAGATCTCCTTCTTCTCTGGTTCCGGTAACCAGGATGTCATACTGCCTGGGTGTCAGCAGATGGATCAGCCGAGCGTAATTTTCCAGTCCCCATTCGCGGGCGCTGCCCTTGGATTTTGGGTGGAGGATAACCGTGAAGGGTGACGTGTGACGAGTGACGTGTGACGGGGTGAAGCCATAAAAATCCGGAATTTCATTCAGCCCAATATCCACCGGCACTCCCAGAGGTTCGAGCATCCGGATGTTCAGTTGTGCCTCGTGCAGTTCGCTCCGCCGGCGGGTTAGTCTGACCAGTTTATTGCTATAAAACCAGGAATAGATTCTTCCCGTGGTGGCAATCCGGTTTTTTATACCCGCCTTCATGGCAACTCTGGAAATAAAACTCACCGGGAAAACATGTACGATAGTGTCTGCACCCGTGGATCTGAATGCATCAATGGCCTTCTGCTCATTTTTTTTCAGCTCGTCCCAGTCAAGAAATGCATCCACGAACCGGCTTCTTTCGATAAGAGGCCGGGTATAGCTTTTTCCAAGGAAGATAATATGACAACCGGGCAGGTGCTTTTTCAGAAAACCCGCCATGGGTAAAGTCAGGATAACATCGCCGAGGTTGTCTGTCCTGCTGAGAATGATTTTTTTCACTCTTCAATTGCTTTTACGCCGGGAAGTTCTTTTCCCTCGATGTATTCCAGCATGGCGCCGCCGCCTGTTGAAACATAACTGATCCGGGATTCAAGTTTGTATTTTCCGACGGCTGCAACGGAATCCCCACCGCCCACCAGGGAATAAGCTCCTTTTCCGGTTGCCTGGGCAATGGATTCGGCGATGGAATGCGTGCCTTCCTCAAAATTGCTCATTTCAAAAACGCCCATGGGTCCGTTCCAGAGGATTGTTGCCGATTTATCCAGTATGGAAGCGAATTTTTCCCTTGAAGCCGGTCCTATCTCAAGACCCATCCATCCTGCAGGAATATCATATGCATTGCATTCCTTTCGTTCGGCATCATTGGAGAATGCATTGGCGATCACTGCATCCATGGGAAGATAAAGGTTGACCCCCAGCATCTTGGCACCTTCAACGGTATTGCTGGCCAGGTCAAGAAGGTCGGCTTCCACCAGCGAATCACCCACTTGTCCGCCCATGGCCTTGATAAAGGTGAACATCATTCCACCGCCAATGATCAGGTTATCGACCTTGTCCATAAGGTGACTGATGATCTCGATCTTTCCGGAAACTTTCGCCCCGCCAAGCACGGCCGTGAAAGGACGTTTGGCATCTTTGATCACTTTGTTCAGGTTGGTCAATTCGTTACTCATCACATAGCCAAAACACTTTCTTCCCGGAAAAAATTCAGCAATTATAGCGGTTGAGGCGTGGGCACGATGGGCGGTACCGAATGCGTCATTCACATAGATATCACCCAGAAGAGATAACTTTTCAGCAAAGTCCGGATCCCCCTTTTCTTCTTCTTTATAAAATCGAAGGTTCTCCAGGAGAAGGGCCTCACCCGGCAGGAGACGCGATGCTGTTTCACGCGCCTGTTCGCCAATACAATCGGGGGCGAATTTGACAGTTATGCCCAGCTTTTCAGAAAGATAGGGAACAATATGTTTGAGTGAAAATTTCTCTTCCGGTCCTCCCTTTGGCCGGCCCAGGTGCGACATGAGCACAACTGATCCTCCATCACTGAAAATCTTCTGAATAGTAGGTATGGTGGCATCAATACGGGTAGTGTCAGTAATTTTATAATGATCATCAAGGGGTACATTATAGTCAACCCTGATCAGGGCTTTTTTTCCTTTGAAATTGATATTATCAATCGTTTGCATAACTATCATTTTTTAAGTATCCAATACAAAAATAAAATTTTAAGCACTAAAAGGCCAACTATTTTTAATTTTACATTTCAATGTTGGAAACTATGATAGATCTTGGCCTGGCATTTATTCAAACAGATTTCTTCTGGGAAGCTCCCCTGAAGAATATTGATTTGTTCAGAAATTGGATGAAAAAGATTACCTCTTCGCCCCAGATTATCATTCTTCCTGAAACTTTCTCTTCCGGTTTCACTACACACCCGGAAGTATGTGCAGAAGATATGTCGGGACCTTCTGTAAATTTCATGATGGAAACCGCCCGTGAAAAAAATGCCATTGTCACAGGCAGCCTGATGATCAGGGATAATGACAAATATTTCAACAGGTGTATCAGTGCCATGCCTGATGGCAGCCTCAGCTGGTACGACAAGCGGCATTTATTCAGAATGAGCGATGAGTACCGGATTTTCACCGGTGGCAGGAAAAAACTGATTATCACTTCCGGAGAATGGAATATTCAGCCACTGGTTTGTTATGATCTGCGCTTTCCTGTGTGGACCAGAAATACTTTTTCAGAAGGTAAATACGAATATGACTTGCTGATATTTGTTGCCAACTGGCCGGCCAGTCGCGCCAATGCCTGGAAATCACTCCTGGTGGCACGGGCCATTGAAAACCAGGCTTACGTGGTAGGAGTCAATCGTATCGGTAAAGATGGAGACGGGACGATATATTCCGGTGAGTCGCTTGTGATAGATCCGAAAGGAAAGATCCTTCTGGATGCAAGTTCTGATCCGGGAGTCTATGAAACTGTCCTGAATCTGGATGAACTCCGCCATTTCCGCCAATCTTTTCCCGTGGCTCATGATTGGGATACATTTCGAATAG
>JBLNAN010000263.1:0-3492 GCA_050259355.1 Syntrophothermus sp.
GGAAAACCCGTTTCCATGAAAAAAATATACCTTTTCCTGATAATAACCGCTCTCCTTTCCTCTGCTACAATCTTTTATAAATCCACCACTAAATTCCAGCGAAAGTGGTATGAAACCGTGCTGAAGGCAAAATTTGACGTGAAGTCTTTTGCACGGCTTGAAAAAGAAGGCAATAAGGCCGCAGACCAGCCCGACATGGCAGCACTTCAGGATTATTTTATGACTGCAGATCCTGCAACGGGGAGTGTTCCAAGAGAACGGCTTTTTGCTGTATACCAGCAACTGAAAGATTCGCCGCGTTACAAATCCACGCGGGGAGACATTCAATGGACGGGATATCCCGTGACGATGGGCGGCCGTACCCGTGCAATGATGTATGATCCCGATATTCCCAAAAAGGTTTGGGCAGGAAGCGTGACCGGTGGTTTGTGGTACAACAACGACATCACCAACGCGAATTCTTCATGGACGCCGGTGAATGATTTCTGGAGTTGTCTTTCCATCCGCTGTATCACCTTTGATCCCAATAACCACGGCACATTCTACCTGGGCACCGGTGAACCTGAAACCGCCATTCAGACCTACCGCGAGTCGTCGGGTCTTGGAAACGGGATCTGGAAATCCACAGACAGCGGGCATACCTGGAACCCGATTGCTTCTACCTCGGGTTTTGCCTATATAACCAAAATCCTGGTACGCAACGAGGGCGGCAGCAGCGTGATTTACGCAGGTGTTGTTTCCGGATTGTACCAGGGCGTTCATAACAGCCAGCCATCCGACGGGCTTTTCCGTTCAACCGACGGCGGCAATACGTGGACGCAGGTGCTTCCCAACATTAACGGAACAACCACACCTTATTCCCCGGCCGATATCGTGATGGGTGCTGACGGAAGAATCTACGTGGGTTCTATGCCCAACCTGGAAGCCAAAGGCGGTGCCACCATTTTATATTCCGACAGTGGTTTACCGGGTTCCTGGAATGTTAACACCTCCTACAAGACCATGATTGAATCGGATCCCGATTATCCCATTCCGGGGAGAGTGATTCTTGCCACGGCACCCTCTGATCCGAACCGGGTGTATGCACTGATCGCACAGGGATTTGTCAATCCCGTCAACAATTACAAATATTTCTACTGTTTCCATATCCTGAAATCCAGTGACAAGGCCGGAACATGGACCGACTGCAATCTTCCCAATGACCTTACCTCGGGAATCAGTTTTGTGACCATAGGCTGGCATGCCATGGACGCCACCGTGGATCCCAATAATCCTGATGTGCTATGGGTTGGCGGACTTGACCTGCACAAGACTTCCGATGGCGGCAATACCTGGAAAAGGGTGAGTGACTGGTCGCTGATGTACTACGGGGGCGGCAATCAATACGTTCATGCTGATCAACACCTCATGTTATTCAAAGAAGGATCTTCCACAGAGATGATCTTTGGCTCCGATGGCGGCGTCTTTTACACCAACAATGCAAACAGCTACAGTCCCCAGTTTCAGGAACGCAATCTTGACTACAACACGCTTCAGTTCTATTCAGCCGATATAAAAGAAGATTTTAATGAAGAAATCCTGCTCGGCGGGTTACAGGACAATGGTTGTGAGTATTATTCCGGCAGCCCGATGTCCATCAATTCCATGGTTTCCGGGGGCGATGGAGCCTATTGTTTCTTTGATAAAAATGCCCCGGAGGTTTTCCTTACCTCGTGTTATTACAATGCCTGGTACGTTTTCATGAATGGCCTGTCTTACAATTATCTTGGCGACTGGGGATGTGGCATATTCGTCAATCCTTCCGATTATGATGACCAGACCCAGACACTTTACTCCAATGCATGTGATTTCATTAATACCAATCTGGATTACATCTGTCGTATCAACAACGTGGTGAATGGTCCCACGGGCGGCTATTTGAAGCTGAATACCACGGTCAACACCTGGTTTTCGGCCGTGAAACTTTCTCCCTACCAGAGCAGCGGGTCCAGCGTCCTTATTGTCAGCTCACAATCCGGCAGACTATTTAAGGTGAATCATGCCGAAGGTACGCCAGTAACGACCGAGATAACGGGTGCTGATTTCCCTGTCGGGAATATTTCCAGCATCGACGTGGGTTCCAGTAACGACGAGCTCCTTGTGACTTTTTCAAATTATGGGGTTGCCTCTGTATGGTATACCGCTGACGGAGGCCTTTCCTGGAAAAACAAGGAAGGAAATCTGCCGGATATGCCGGTTCGCTGGGGAATCTTTCACCCGGTCAACAAAAAGCAAGTCATGCTGGCAACCGAAGCAGGCATCTGGAGCACACATCTTTTCGATCAGGATGAAGTGTTCTGGGTACAATCCACTACCGGCATGGCCAACGTGCGGGTTGATATGCTGAATTACCGCGGAGATTACACGGTAGTCGCTGCCACGCATGGCCGCGGTCTGTTTACAGCCAACTGGGACAACATGCTTGCGACGGATAACCAGCCAAAAACATCTTTTGCCATTTATCCAAATCCCGTAAAGGATATAATCAACATCAGCTATAATCCTCCGTCAGAACAGCAGGTTATTTTCAGTCTGACAGATCAGTCGGGCAGAAGGGTCATTACCACCGTTAAAACCACGGGCGCGGGAAATCACCTGGAAAGGCTGAATATAAGTGAATATGCTCCGGGAATGTATTATCTTTCCATGTACTGCAATGGAAAATCAGCAGGAACAACCAAGATCATAAAGATCGATTAAATGCCGGCAGAAGACCACGAATATTTCATGCGCGAGGCTTTGAAGGAAGCCCGGTATGCCTATGATAAAGACGAGGTGCCGGTTGGCGCGGTGGTGGTTTGCGGGGGAAAAATCATTGCCCGTGCACATAACCTTACGGAGACGCTGAACGACGTGACGGCTCATGCGGAAATGCAGGCGTATACCTCGGCAGCAGGTTACCTGGGGGGCAAGTATATCAACGAATGCACCCTTTATGTAACGCTTGAACCCTGCGTGATGTGTGCCGGTGCATTGTTCTGGTCTCAGGCCGGAAAGCTGGTATTTGGCGCGACAGATGAAAAGAGGGGATTCAGGCTGGTACATCAGCCGTTGCTTCATCCGAAAACAGAAATCATTGCCGGTGTACTGGAGGCGGAATGTTGTTTGTTGCTCAAGGATTTCTTCAGGAAGAAAAGGATATAAGATGATGTCATGAAAAGAACGAAGATCATTGAAGAGATAGCACAGGTATCACGGCACCTGTGGGAAAAGGGATGGGCCGAACGCAACGCGGGAAATATTTCCGTCAATATAACGGCTCATCTCGAAGGCATTGAACCCGAAGTATTCGGAGATATTCCGGTTGAGCCGCTGTCCATTCCCCGGCCATTACTTAAGAACAATATCTTCATCATTACCCCAACCGGCAGCAGGATGCGGGAACTCACCCGGAACACCATGGACCAGCTTTGTTACTTACGGATCAATGATGACGGGACCGGGATTTTGAAT
>JBLNAN010000264.1:0-2679 GCA_050259355.1 Syntrophothermus sp.
TCGGGAAATGGGAAAAACAGAATGTTGGCGTCATCACCCGTCACGGTTTTACTTATGGCAAATGGACGGTCAAGGCCAAACTGACCGAGCTGCTCAACAAAAATGGTCTCTGGAATGGCCTTACCAACGCTATCTGGCTGATCACGCAGAGCCAGGAACCCTGGAATTTCCGCCGTCCCTGTACGAAGGAAGGGTATATGGCTACATACTGGGGCGGAATGCAGGACAAGCGCGTGCCCGAGGTGGGATATTCTGAAATCGACTTTGAAATCCTGAAAACGGTTCCCTACTGCCCGTCCTACATTTTACCACCTGCATACAGCTACGGTTTCCCCGACCAGTTTAACATGAACAACTGGAATGTTCCTCTTCCCGAAGAAATTGCTTCGAATCCAGGAGAGATCCAGGTATCCTGCACCAACTGGGATATGGCATGCTGGGAACCTGCTGATTTCGCCGAAGGCTGCAGGATGATAAAGTACCAGAACCAGACTTTCTGGTCACACCGATGGGACAAGACCTACCGCGCCCTGACGCAGAAGACGCCTGAACAGGATGATGAGCTTTTTGGTTCAGAATATTATTATTTTCAGATAGACTGGCAGCCAACCTGTATCATCTGGCGAATCGGACCATCAAAAGATAAAATGAGGGTGGTGGGATATGAGGATATGACGGTAACTTCCATCCCCAACAACCAGATGCTTCTGATCATCACCCAGGAATACCACAATACCCGCTGGTGGGTGGGATCACCGCTTCAGCAGGACAATGTCCCCTTCCCGAAAAATGACATCACCGGGGAAATTTATGAAATAACCATCGAATAGGAGAACGGTTAAAACCCGTCGAGCAGGTTGTTGATGTGCGGTTCGTAAATGAGCAGCAAAACGACGTTTGGTTTTTCCTTTTCAATGATCTCTGTTTGATAGTCATAATGCCATCTGTCGAAGAAAAATACTGATCTGCAGAAATTCTCCGACAGGTAAGGTATCATCGAAAGGGTGAACGAATCATGAATGATAACCGCCCTGGGAAGCGTGGTGTCATTGGTTTCAGTTGTCCGCTCGTAATCGGTTTCGAAAGGTTCTTCGAGATGATAACCGGCAGGAGCGACCCATTTTGCCCTACGGTTACGGATGGTTTCAACGGGGACTTCCTCTTTGAGATATTCCGCCAGGTTCAGCATGTTGGCAAGGTTTCCGCCATATCGCAGGGTGTCTTTATACACCACATCCTTTTCGGACGGAAAGCCAACTTTGGGGAAATCTTTTTTTACCCTTTCAATAATGGTCCGGTAGGCATAAAAGGCCCCCCGCATATTCCAGTGATTATCGGTTTTACAAAACAACTGTCCGTTCGTCTTTGCCGCAAGCAGGGCTGGTTTCATCTCAATAAAATTGATACCGCCTTCCTGTTTGATGGCCTCGATTATCTTGTCAGTCATTGTACCCATTTTCCCGCGCCGGTAATTTGCCGGCAGATACTCCGGATAAATTTCCTGTTTCAGGGGAAGGATACTTACATAGAAATGAATTCCCCTGGCCTGGTGCCATTCGGTCCTTTTCCGCAGGTACTTTGCCATCTGGGTGATTTCCGCGGCTGTATATAAAGTATCGCCCCGGTAAACCATTCTTTCTTTTTGCTCCAGGAACAGCCAGTTATTCTTTCCCACTGCCACCATCCCCGGCACACCGGATTTATGATTGACAAAAAAGTTGAACAGGGTGTACTGTCCGATCATCTCTTCCCGCCAGGGAAAATGATCATTATAATAGTCCTCATATTTTTTTGGAAAAGGATCCATTAACGCCAGGTCGAACTGTGGCTTCGTGGCCAGGTTCCTGTTTTCAAACTGGCTGATCTGCCGGTCTTTGAAAAATATAAACGGCCCGTTCAAAAGCGGAACAGAGATGATGATGAGGAAGATCACCGTGAAAATTACTGCATAAACTTTTTCCTCCCTTTTCATCATCAGAATTTAAAATAAAGGAATGGATTGGTGGTAACCGTCGCCTGCATAATGGTTCCGGCAACAATCACGATAATGATCAGTACCATTTCCGTAACCCGGATTACATGAAATACGATGCGACCTGCGACCGCCGGAAGGTTGTGTGCCTTCAGCGGGAGTGATTCAGTAATGAGTTTAAAAACTGGTGTACAGGCAAGTATTGCTATCAATCCTGCACTGATCAGCTGATAATTAAGAAGATCCTGGATCCGGATCCAGTCTGTCTGAATTCCTCCACCAAACAGAACCCCGATAAAACCGAAAGCTTCCGGTAACGAAGCGGTTCTGAAGAAAACCCAGCTGATCACCAGAAACAACAAAAAGTACAAATGTTGTATGGGCTTCCATGATTTTCTGAACTTCTTGCCCATTCGTGTTTGCTCGAGTATAAGAAAGATGCCATGAATTCCACCCCAGACAACGAAGTTCCATGCTGCCCCGTGCCAGAAGCCGCACAACAAGAAGGTGATCATGGTGGCCAGCGCATAAATGATCCAGTCTGTTCTGAACCACCCGTACCGGTCCTTCTGCATCTTCCGGGAATAGGAATACGCCAACGGCAGGAAAAGATAATCGCGGAACCAGGAGGACAATGACATGTGCCACCTCTTCCAGAATTCTCTCACCGATCGGGAAATGTACGGGAAATTAAAATTTTCAACGAA
>JBLNAN010000265.1:0-3539 GCA_050259355.1 Syntrophothermus sp.
TTATATTCAAGGACCGAAGAAGTAAGAATCACATCATTCGAAGCATTGATATTGGAATTCATATCAATAGCTTCATTCTTTTTACAGGAAGTAATGTGAAACGATAAAAAAATGAAAACCAGGATCAGGGTCGGAAAGTGTTTCATTTTTTTCTTCTTAAAAAAGTCACATAGGAGTAAGCAAATCCGATTGTTTCATCCAATGGTACATCTTCTCTGGACACCAACTCCCATTCTGCATCACTAATTTCAGGAAAAAAAACATCCGCGTCGAATTTTTTATGAATGAGTGTCAGGTACAATTTATCGGTAAAGGGAATAAACTGGCGGTACACAGAAGCTCCGCCGATTATGAAATTCTCTTCTTCCGGATTGCATTTCGCGATGGCATCTTCAATGGAACGGGCCATTTCGCATCCATTGTATTGATCTGCGGGATCATCAGAAATCACGATGTTTCTCCGGTTGGGCAGCGGGTGTTTGGGAAGAGACTCGAGCGTTTTCTTTCCCATGATGATGGTATGCCCGGTGGTGATCTGTTTGAACCGCTTCAGATCCTGGGGAATGTAGGCAAGAAGATCATTATTTTTGCCGATGGCATTTCCTTCAGCAATGGCTACGATAATTGACAGCATAGAAAAAGTTTAAATAGCAATTTTTCCCTTGATGTGCGGATGTGAATGGTATCCTTCTAAGGAAAAATCACTGTAGTCGAAACTGAAAATATCTTTTTTAGCGGGATTGATGATCATCCGGGGCAAGGGGAAAGGTTCGCGTGTCAGTTGCAGTTGAACCTGGTCAATATGATTCAGATAAATATGTGCATCGCCCAGGGTATGAATGAATTCACCCGGTTCAAGATCCGTTACCTGTGCCATCATCATGGTAAGCAGTGAATAAGAAGCGATATTGAACGGAACACCGATGAAAATATCGCAACTGCGCTGGTAGAGCTGGCAGGACAACTTCCCTTCAGCAACGTAGAACTGGAAAAGCAGATGACACGGGGGCAGGGCCATTTTGGGCAGATCGCCCACGTTCCAGGCGCTCACGATGTGTCTGCGGGAATCAGGATTGAATTTTATGGATTTCACGACCTGGGTGATCTGATCGACGTGGGTTCCGTCGGGTTTGGGCCACGATCGCCACTGATAGCCGTAAACCGGACCAAGGTCACCATTCGGATCGGCCCATTCATCCCAAATGGTAACGCCATTATCCCGGAGATACTTGATGTTGGTACTTCCTTTCAGGAACCAGAGCAACTCGTAAATTATTGATTTAAGGTGTAATTTTTTAGTGGTCAAAACAGGGAAACCTTCCTGTAAATTAAACCTCATCTGGTACCCGAAAGTACTGATGGTTCCCGTTCCGGTGCGGTCACCTTTCATCTGTCCTTTTTCAAGAACATGCGACAGAAGATCAAGATATTGTTTCATGACTGCATAACAAATTGTTTGGCATCGTGTTTATGCCGGAATAATAATGCGAAAAGCACTGCAACCACGAATGCATAGGTTGCAAAAGTAATCCAGATACCGTTCCAGTTGAAAGTTTTATCCGGTAAGGTGAAAAATTTATCGATCACCATACCACTGATTCTGCTTCCCAGGAAGGCCCCTACTCCATTGCACATCATCATGAAAAGACCCTGCGCGCTTGCCCTGATACCCGGTTCACTGCGGGTTTCAACATAAAGAGAGCCGGAGATGTTGAAGAAATCAAATGCCATCCCGTAAATAATACAGGAAAGTATGATCATCCAAAGTCCCTCATCGGGATTGCCATAGGCAAATAAACCGAAACGCAGCACCCAGGCCACCATGCTGAACAACATGACCGTTTTGATCCCGAATCTTTTCATAAAGAATGGAATGGTAAGGATGAAAAGGGTTTCAGAAATCTGTGATATGGACATGATGATAGCGGGATACTTCACGGCAATGGAACTGGCATAGCGGGGTAATTTTCCGAAGTCATGAAGAAATGTATCCCCATAGGCATTGGTCAGCTGAAGCGCGGCACCCAGAAGCATGGCAAAAATGAAAAACAGGGCCATGTTGATATCTTTAAACAAGGCAAAAGCCTTTAGTCCCAAGGCATTGGAAAGTGATTTCCCCTGCATATGACCCAGTGGCGGACATTTGGGAAGGGTGAAGGAATATAACCCCAGCAAGAAGGAAGCTGCAGAGGCCACGTAAAACTGTCCGGCCGAAACTTCCAGTCTGGAGAGGCTGATGAACCACAAAGCAACGATAAATCCCAGGGTACCCCATACCCTGATCGGCGGGTATTCCTTTATTATATCCATGTTCTGTCCTTTCATGGCCGAATAGGAAACCGTGATGGCAAGGGAAATCGTGGGCATGTAAAAGATCATATTCACCAGCATGACCCAGAAGACCATATCGGGACTTGTCGACATCGGAACGATAAAAAGCATTATCCCGCCCAGGATATGGAAAATCCCGTAAAGTCTCTCTGCATTGATCCAGCGGTCGGCAACGATGCCGGCGATGGCAGGCATGAACAGGGCGGCGATACCCATGGTTGAAAAGATTGCACCGAAATCACTGCCCGACCAGTTCCGGGTCTGGAACCACCAGGCACCGATAGTTAGCAACCAGGATCCCCAGATAAAGAACTGAAAGAAATTCAAAAGAATCAATCTGATTTTCAAATTCATACAACTTGGATAACGGGAAAAACCGTAAAATTTCTCCGATTAAAAAAATAACGACGAATAATTGGAATACTGTTGCAAAAATAATGATTTTCAGCGATCAGAAAAGAAAATCACTCTTCGCCTGGCCGGCGGTTTATCTCATCCCTGATCCGGGAGGCTCTTTCATAATCCTCGTTTTCGATGGCCTGTTGGAGCATGGATCTCAATTCCTCCAGGGATTGTTCATGAAAACGTGATTTTTCGAGGACCGGCGATTGCTCCTCAACAGGCTCTTCGGCAAGAGGTTCGCCGGTTTCTTCTTCCATAAGTATTCCCGCGGCCACCATGATACTTTCATAGGTATAAATGGGACAATCGAAACGAAGCGCCAGGGCAATGGCATCGGAGGTGCGGGAATCAATCTCCAGTTCAGATTTGCCATGCGAACATACCAGCTTAGCATAAAACACACCCTCGCTGAACTTATTGACGATCACTTCGGAGACAACTATCTTGAAAGCATCGGCAAAAGATTTAAAAAGATCGTGGGTAAGCGGACGGGGAGTTTTTATTTTTTCAAGTTCGATGGCGATGGACTGGGCCTCAAAGCTGCCAATGATGATCGGAAGTCTTCTTTTCCCATCTCGTTCCCCAAGAATCAGCGCGTAAGCACCTGATTGAGACTGGCTGTAGGACATTCCTATTATTTCGAGTCTGATCTTTTCCATGTTCAAGCCGGGGATTTTAGTTCCTTATCACAAACCTACGAAATTTTCATAATATCTCAAAAGAACTACAAAAAAAGCAGGAACTGGAAAAATCTTTATAATTTTGTTTTTGAATTAAAATAATCAAACAAGTAGATATGAAAAAAT
>JBLNAN010000266.1:0-2992 GCA_050259355.1 Syntrophothermus sp.
ACCGATCTTTACCCCGAGCTAAAAGTTACCGGTGAAGTGCTTATCAATGGAAATAATGTACTCGAGGCCAAAGAAGATATTTACCAGTTGCGGCAGCACATGGGATTGCTTTCCCAGCGACCCTATCCTTTGCCGATGAGCATATACAGCAACATCGCCTATGCACTCAAACTAAAAGGCATCACCAGCAAGCGGGCGATAAACAAGCAGGTGCTGCACTACCTGGAACAGGCAAATCTGCTGAACGAGGTCAGAACCCGGTTAAAGGAACCAGCCTCACGCCTGTCGATAGGTCAGCAACAACGGCTTTGTCTCGCCAGAGGCCTGGCCGTGGGCCCTGAAATTATCCTTGCCGATGAACCCACCTCTGCCCTTGACCCCATCTCCAGCCAGTACATTGAAGAAAAATTTTCGGAACTGAAAAATGATTATACCATCATCCTCGTAACCCATATCCTTCGCCAGGCCAGAAGAATAGCCGACAACGTCGTGTTTATGTATCTGGGTGAAATTGTTGAACAGGGGGATGTTCATGAGGTTTTTGAAAATCCGAAAATGGAAAAAACGAGGCAATATCTTAAAGGAACATTCAATTAACCGTCAGTCTCATTTTTCATTCTTCACTTTTCACTTTTCATTCTTCACTTTCACTTTTCATTCTTCATTTTCACTTTTCATTCTTCATTTTCACTTTTCATTCTTCACTTTTCACTTTTCACTTTCTTTCCCTGCCACGTATCCCTTCTTTCCATCTCTGTTTCTATTCTTCTCAGCACTTCATCATATCTTACCAATCCAAGATTATGCGAGGTCAGGAACCGGGGAGGCATTTCGCTGGTAAATCTTTCGATGACTAGTTCAGGTCGCAGTCTTTCGGTGATCCCGATAATAAATTGAATATAATCTTCAAGATCAAAAACAACAAAATCTTCACGATGCATTAGAAATTCCTGCTCCATCCTTGTTCCCTTAACGATCTGGAGCTGGTGAAATTTAACGGTATCGAGGGGAAGTGCAGAGAGGATATCCGGCAACCGGATCATCTCTTCAAGAGTTTCACCGGGGAGACCAAAAATATAATGTGCTCCTGTAATTATTCCTCTTTCATGCGTCTTACGGATGGCTCTGACCGAAGTTTCCGAATTATGACCGCGGTTGATCCTTTCCAGCGTTTTGTCAGAGTGCGTTTCAACACCAAATTCCACCTGAATATAATATTGCTCTGCAAGGGATGCAAGATAATCCAGCACATAATCGTCTATGCAATCAGGACGGGTGCCAATCACCAATCCTTTCACGCCTGGCCATGCGAGCGCTTCGCTATATTTCTCCTGCAGAACATCAAGAGGAGCATAGGTATTGCTGAAAGGTTGAAAATACACCAGATACCCCTCTGCCCGGCGGTACCTTTGTGCATGAAATTCAATCCCTTCACGGATTTGCAGTGATATAGATTTTTCAGGCTTACAATAAGATGGGTTAAATCCTTCATTGTCACAATATGTGCACCCCCCCGTGGCGAATGTACCGTCTCTGTTGGGACATGTAAAACCGGCATCCACGGCCACTTTCTGTATTCTGCCGCCAAATTTTTTCCTGATATAATCAGAATAGGCGTTAAACCGGCGGGAAGTATTCCAGGGAAAAGTTTTCATACTGATAATGAAAACGCTCAACATTCAAATATGTTTCATAATTGAACGTTGAGCGTAAACCTTGTATTTTAAGCGGACTAAACTAGCTGTTGGTTGCTCTTTCCAGTCTTTTCAGGATGGCGAACATGATGCCTGCCGAAATGATGGTGAGGATAACCAGAAGCATGAAAAACTGCCAGATCTCCCATTTATCCCAGAAACGTCCGATAAAGCCTGCCCCGAGGTTTCCAAGGGCGGTGGCGCCAAACCAGCCTCCCTGGGCAAGTCCTTTATGTTGTGGCGGGGCTACTTTGGATACGAATGAAATCCCGATAGGACTCAGGAACAACTCGGCAATGGTCAGTGTGAAATAGGTCCCGATCAGCCAGTAAGGAGAACGAAGCGTGTCGGACATGCCACCCTTTGCTGCAAGGTCAGAAGGACTTAACAGCCCCGTGGATGCGAAAACCATGATGAGGAAGCCCAGCGCGGTAATAACCATACCAATACCAATCTTCTGGGGTGAGGTAGGCTCTTTATCATTTTTCCGCATGTAGGAAAATAATCCGATGATCACCGGGGTGAGGAAAACGATGAAGATGGGATTGAACTGCTGAAAGATTTCAGGTGAAATGGGATTGCCTTCCGGCATCAGCCTGCTGATGGTGATAATACTGATGATGATGGATAATACACCTGCAATTGCCCCGAATATCCTGGTTTTTGCAGAATGTCCTTTTCCGGCTACAAGATAAATTCCGAGAATGGAGATCAGCAGCGGCAGGAAAGTTGAAAGGTTAAAGAGAATGGCCGTTCCTTTAGAAACAGTCGGTACCGTGTAGTCGCGGGCAAAAATGGTGAGCGTGAAACCATTCTGGTGAAACGCCATCCAGAAGAACATTACAACAAAGAAAACCAGTCCGAGTGCAATGAGCCTGTCTTTTACCTGGGTTGAAGAGAGTTCAGCCACGTTTGCATCCTTGGAAGCTTTGCGCTGCTTGTGGGTAACATCTGCATGTTTGTAATATTTTCTGAAGCCGATGAAGATCAGCAGGGAGGCAATCATTGAAACGGCTGCAACGGCAAAACCGGCATTGTAGGCAGAACTGATGGCGGAAATGTAATTGACTGCAAAGTCGTGAAGGTTGGTGAAACCGGCTCCGGCTTGTTCCTGGGCAAGTGTCATCAGCTGGGTATGATCTCCTGACGGGTTTTCCAGGTATTTGTGGCAAAGGGAAGGGATCGCCTGGTTATAAGTGAATCCTTTCATACCCATGATCCAGTTACGCATGGCTTCAGCGGCACTGGGTGCGAAGAAAGCGCCAATGTTGATCCCCATGTAGAAAATGTTGAATGCT
>JBLNAN010000267.1:0-8314 GCA_050259355.1 Syntrophothermus sp.
TAGTTTACGATATTAGTTCAAAACCACCCGCCACAATCGAGTGGGAGTAATTATAACCAATGAAGAAGTTCCTCCTTATCCTCCTTATTCTTTTTCAGGCAGGTTTTGCTTTCCCGCAGGATATGCTTTCGAAGATGAAGTCGGATGAGGTGATTACAATTAATGATAAGGAATTTTATGTTCACCAGGTCAAGAGAGGCCAGACCTTGTTCATGATCTCCAAAGCCTACCAGGTGGAGGTTCAGGATATCATCAATGAAAATCCCGAGGTAAAGGAAGGCCTGAACGCGGGAATGAAACTCAAAATTCCCAAAAAAACTGATCCCGGCAGGAAGAACGGCAATGTCAGGAAAGCAGAACCCCAGCCGGTTACCGTCCAGGAACAGGTCCAGGCCCGGCCACCCGTTCCGGCTGCTGTTCCCTGCGGAAAAGACAGTGAAAACATGAAGCCGGTCTACAACATTGCCCTCATGATGCCACTGGCGCTTGATCAGGTGGTTGCAATTGATCCCGGTACCGTTTCCTCCGAAGATATCACCGGTCTCCGATCGCTGCAGTTCCTTCCTTTTTATGAAGGCTTTTTGATGGCCATGGATTCACTGAAAAAACTTGGTTTTAAGCTGAAAGTGTATGTTTATGATGTTGAAAAAGATACACTGAAGACCAAAAAACTCCTCCGGAACCCGGAGATGAAAAATATGGACCTTATCATAGGTTTGCTGTACAACAAGACTTTCCAGGTGGTTGCCGATTTTGCCTTAAAAAATTCTATCCCCATCGTGAACCCGCTTTCTGAAAGAGATCAGATCACGCAAAATAATCCTTTTGTAATTAAAGTCAGGCCCTCACTGAAAAGTCAGTCACAGCAACTTGTCCAGTATATCGGGATGCACTATGGCAATGCGAGTGTAGTAATTTTATCCAACAAAGCGGAAAGAATCGGTTCATTGCCGGATTCAGTGGTGTCGAAACTTCATGCATCCAGCACGTTTTCCAGTGCCGATGCCATCAGTCATCTGAAAAAGGATGGTGATAACGTACTGATCGTTTACTCCGACAACAAGCCCTTTATTCTTGATGCCATCACCAAAATTCATGAGGTGAGGAATGAATACTCAATCTTGGTAATAGGATTGCCGCGCTGGAATGATGTCATTGAGGGTATCGAGAACGATTATCTGGTAAACCTGAAAGCCCACGTGATGTCGCCGTATTTTATCAATTACGAGGATCCGGACATCCGGAAATTTGCCCGGGATTATCAGGATAAATACAAAACAGATCCCGATCCTCTTGCTTTCCAGGGATTCGATGTGGCATTTTACTTTAGCAATGCGCTGAAATTATATGGGAAGAATTTCGAAAGCTGTTTGCCGGGACTTCAGATGAATTCTTTACAGACCCGGTTTGAGTTTGGGAACAGGCAACCTAAGAATGGCATGGAAAATCTGCACTGGGAAATGTATATGTATGATAATTACCGGCTGGTTCCATTAAGTCATTAAGCACAGAATTACCCGCTGACCGGCACAGCAACTACAGGGATATTGGTTGCCAGGAGGTTCTTTTTCGTGATCTTTTTTGTGAAAAGCAGGTAAAATAGCCCGTGTTTATGGGGATGAAAAGCAATAAGGTCAATGTGATTGTCACAGATGAACTGGTTGATAGCAGATTGATTATCCTCTTGAATTTCAACAGTGTGAAATGAAATAATCCCCTCGCTTTTTTCCTTTGCGAATCTCGCTTCCAGTTTTTCCATCTGGCCCAGCACTTCTGTTACTTTGTTCCGCGTGAAATGGGTAAACAGGATGGTGACCGGAAATCTGACAAATGTGTTCATCAGGTTGTACACCAGTTGTTCTTCGTTTCCGGAAAGGTCTGAAGCCAGCATGATTTTTTTAAAACTTTTATTTTTTGCTGATTCAGGAATGATCAGGACGGGAACTTTAGCATGGTCGATAATGAAGGTGGAAACCTTGCCCCAGATGTTCAGGGTTTTTCCTTTGCCCGTACTCCCGATGATCACCAGATCGGGTTTGAATTCTTTGCAGATGATGCGCAACTCGGGTTCAATCTCACCGCCGGCCAGTGCCGACCTCACCGTGACACCCTCAATGTGTTCTTTTCTGGCCTTTTCCTCCACCTTTTTCCTGAGATCTTCCATATTTTTTTCGGACTGATGGAAAACCTCTTTCAGTAATTCCTCATTGTACATCGTGCTCATGTCGATGGTATCGGGAAAACTGCTGTCAGCAATGATGATCTGGTCAAAGTAGGTGTGGAAAAGAAGTATCTCGGCGCCAGATACCCGGGCAAATTCAAGAGCAAAATTGCATGTCACGTCTGTATGACCTGAAAAATCAACGGGTACCAGGATTTTTTTCATGGTTTAAAAATGATCTATCACAAATATACAAAATCCACCAGTCTTTTGCAATTTTCCGTGTTAGAGTGCATTTTTAAAAGTAGGTTTTTTCTTTTACCTGTCATTTCCGGGGCAAATTCAATATTCATCAGTTCCGTCAGCTTTTCCTGCAACTCCCTGGCAGAATTTGCGGTTTCACAAAGCGGTCCCAGCTCGGTGCCATGGATCATGTTTGGATTCACCAGGCAATGACGCCCGTTAAACAAGGCGTGAAGCAGTTTAAGTTTCAGACCCGTTGATTGAAAAGTGATCATCAGGTTAACCTGTGCCTCCTGGATAAGGCTGAACATCCGGGCTTCGGAAGGATTTTCAATCAGGGTGATGTTGGGAAACGCGGCCAGGAATTTTTTCAACGAATCCGGAGGATTCATGCCGGCCACGATAAACGGAAAATTGGTTTTACCTGCCACTTTTTCCGCCAGGTATTCTGCCGCTTTCCGGTTTTCTCCAACACTCAGGTTTCCCTGGTAAAGGATAAAATTTCCTTTCCCGGGTTTCGACCGGATTTCATCGTCATGATGAAAACTGGGAAGATATTCGATTTGTTTTCCCTGAAACCTGGCCCGAAGGTACTCGTTGTCCTGTTTTGAAACCGTCAGCATCAGTGTGGCATGACGAAGAACGTTTTGAAACGCCCGGAGTTTGATCCCCGAAAAATAAAAATACATTTTCCGGAACAGATTCCGCTCGGCCTTCGACAAATGAAAATAATAATCGTGTTCAATATTGCTTTCACGGTATACCCTGATCCTGTTTTTTAGGGCAGGATGATCAAGATAATAACAACTGTGAAGTCCTTCAAACAGGATGGGATACGTATCCTTCAGGAGATTTTTCAGCAGATCCTTATTCCTGCGGCTGAAGACAATGTAAGGAAGATGCGTCATTGCCGAGAGCAGGTTGTTCTTGCGGGGATAATACAAAACCTCTTCGCAGTAATTTTTTAATGAATCTGCCGGTTTCCGGTGATATTCAAAACAATGCAGGTGAACCTTAACTCCCGCGTTGTACAGCGCCCGGATTTTGTAAAACACGTCGATTACGCCACCATAATTAGGCGGATAAGGGATATCAAAGGATACAATATGAAGATGTTTTTCAGACATATTGTTCAAAGATACGCATCAGGTGTTTTTCTTCGTTTTCCCAGCACAATTCTGAAGCAGCGGGACCGGTATTTTCTTTGTAAAGATGCAGCTTTTCAGGATCCGATAACATTTCATCAATATTTCTGGCCAGTTCTTGCGGTTCATGACTGCCGATCATCCTTCCAATGTTGTATTTATTGATAATAGCTTCCATTTCAGGCAGTGGGGAAACGAGAACAGGAATACCGGCCTGAATGTAATCAAGGAGCTTGTTGGGAAGACAATAATGATAATTCAGGCTAACGTCTTTTTCGATGGAAATACCTATTGTTGCCATGGAGGTATATGGAAAAAGATCTTCAAACGGAATGCTGCCGGTCAGGAAAACCTTGTCAGAGAGATTTTCTCTGGCGATCATCTGTTTCAGATTTTCAAATACATCACCCGTTCCGATAATCAGGAGTTTGGCGTTTGATTTCAGAAATTTCATGGCCAGAATAACTTCCTCCAGTCCCCGGTCAACATTTACCGCTCCCTGGTACAGAATGATCTGATCATTCTCATTGATACCATCGATTTGAGGCCTTTCCATGTGCGAATGATCTTTTCTCAGCGGAACGTTCCGAATGGGGATAACGGCAACATGGTACTCCTGCTCATAAATGCGCGCAATGGAAGCATTCACGGCGTAAATGGTCTTCAGGCGAGGGAAGATCTTGTCTTCAAACCACTTCCATACCTTCAGCGTCCCCTTCCGGTTGTTGAGTTCCGGCATTCCGCGAAAATATTCATGACAATCATGGGCAACCGGAACTGATTTACATACAGCGGCCAGCCAGGACCCCGGAAGTGTATCCAGGTCATTTGAAATCAGAAGGTCAGCTTTATGAAAGAGCAGGAAAAGAAAGAGGCGCAGGTTATATTCTCCATAGAAAAGGGGACCTTTTTCAAAAAGCAGTCTCATGCGGTGCATCCGGTAAGGCCTGGATCTGAGCGGAAGGCTTGATCTTCTTTTCCGGCCAACGAGAAGAACTTCAAAGCCCATTTTCACCAGGGTTCCGCATACGCGGTTTACCCGCTGGTCGGTGGCGAGATCATTGGTTACCGATAAAATGACCTTTTTCAATTTTGTCCGTTGATAATGTTGACCTCGGTTTCCAGTTCTATTCCGAATTTCTCCTGAACATCTTTTCTGATACTTTGCGAAAGCTCATAAATTTCCTTACCGGTAGCACTTCCGTGATTGACCAGTACCAGTGGCTGGGTAGCATGAACACCCGCATCACCAATTCGTTTGCCTTTCCATCCACATTGTTCAATCAGCCACGCGGCAGCAATTTTGTAATTTTTGTCCTGGGGAAAAGCCACGATTGCAGGGAATTTCATACGCAGTTCCTTCATCTTTTCAGGTGTCACGACTGGATTTTTGAAGAAACTTCCTGCATTGCCTATCTCCGAGGGTTCAGGCAATTTCCGTGTCCGGATATTGATAACAGCCTCTCTCACGTCCCGGATTCCCGGTTGTGTAATACCGTTTTTAGCAAGTTCATCTCTGATATTGCCGTAATCAATGTGGATGGAAGGATGTTTGGAAAGTTTGAAAGTCACGTTCAGTATGATGTACTTTCCCTTTAGTTCGTGTTTGAAAACACTTTCCCGGTAACCGAATTTGCATTCTGAATTAGAGAAGATCCTTTTGCTGAAATCCTCAATATTCAGGGCTTCCAGATCAAACAGCGTTTCTTTTATTTCCACTCCATAGGCCCCGATATTCTGTACGGGCGCTGTTCCGACTTTACCCGGTATCCATGACAGATTTTCGAGTCCGCCCCAGCCATGATCCACGCAAAACTTTACCAGATCGTCCCAGATCTCTCCTCCACTGGCTTTGACCATGACGAAATCGTCGGTTTCCCCGACTACTTGAATGCCTTTGGTGGAAATACGGAGGATAGTTCCGGGAAAGTCGCCCAGAAACAGCATGTTGCTCCCGCCGCCGATTACCAGGGGAGGGAGCGGACATTCATCCGCATTGTGGAGGAATTCGTCCAGTTCATCCTCCGAAAACACCTCCACGAAATAATTTGCATGGACATCCAGACCGAAAGTATTGAATTTCCTCAGGGAAAATTGTCGCTGAACGATCATCAGTTTGAAATTAGACCGCCGGTGATTTCCTCGACCGACTTCATCTGGTGCCTTTTCATATAATCGCCAATTCCGTCAACTATTTTCACGGTTACGGCGGGATCAATGAAATTAGCGGTACCTACCTGCACGGCAGACGCACCGGCGAGAAGAAATTCTATGGCATCTGTGGCATTCATGATACCACCCATCCCGATCACGGGAACTTTTACTGTTTTGCAGACCTGCCACACCATGCGGAGGGCAACCGGTTTGATAGCCGGGCCAGAAAGTCCGCCCGTAATGGTAGAAAGTACAGGTTTTTTTCGTTCCGCATCAATTGCCATTCCCAGCAGTGTATTTATCATCGAGATGATATCTGCACCGCCGTCAACCACGGCTTTCGCCATTTCGGTAATGTTGGTAACGTTGGGCGAGAGCTTCACGATAAGATCCTTCCTGTAAACTTTTCTGACTGCACGGGTAACCTCCATGGCAGTAGCCGGGATGGTACCAAAGGCCATACCTCCCTGTTTTACATTGGGGCAGGAAATGTTCAGTTCAATTGCAGGTATTTTATTCAACTCGTTTATTCTTTCAGCAACTGCAATATATTCTTCAATGGTGGATCCTGAAACATTAACGATCAGTTGCGTATCAAGGTCTCTTATCTGAGGATAAATATTTTCGATGAAATAATCGACCCCTTTATTCTGAAGCCCGACCGAATTGAGCATACCGGAAGGAGTTTCGGCCATTCTCGGATAGGCGTTGCCATCGCGGTTGGAACCGGTCACGGCTTTCACAACGATACCGCCCAGCCGGGAAAGATCCATGAAGTCGGTAAACTCTTTACCATATCCAAAAGTTCCGGAGGCGGTGAGAACGGGGTTGCGCAACTTCATCCGTGAAAGTTTCACAGAGAGATCAGGTTGTATGTTCTTTTTTGAAGCCATTTTACCAGCGCAGTTTTTTAGTATTGAACACGGGACCTTCCACGCAAACTCTCTCGTTCCCTTTATCCGTGGGGGTAATACAACACAGGCATACCCCGAATCCGCAGGCCATCAGGTTTTCAAGCGAAACTTCACAGTCAATGCCATGCATGGCAGCAATTCCTGCAACGGATTTCATCATCGGATCAGGACCACAGCAATAAATACAGTCGTAATCCAGCTTTTCCTTTTGCAAAAGAGAATGATCGGTAACGATACCTTTTTCCCCCTCCGTTCCATCATCGGTGATGATCAGCAGGTTGCCGAATTTCTCATATTCTTCCCGTTCGAAAATATCATCTTTTGAACGAAAACCAACGAGGATATCAGGCTGAATACCTTTTTGCTTCAGTGTTTGGGCAAGAAAAAGCAGGGGTGCCACCCCACAGCCGCCGCCGACCAGCAGAACCTTATTCCCGGAAGGCATTGAAAAGGAATTTCCAAGCGGATAGATCACGTTCAGGCTGGATCCTTTTTTCAGCAGGGAAAGATGACGTGAACCTTCTCCCTTGATCTGGACCAGCAGGTTGAATGTTTTTGTCCGGTAATTGATCTCGTGAATCGAGAATGGCCGTCGCAGAAAAGTAGAAGGTGAATCTTCCACGAGAACCTGAACAAACTGTCCGGGCAACATCTCGGGAAGCGGGTCATCTGACTTCAGTGTCAGAACGAAATGACGCTGGTTCAGCCTGGTATTCTGCTTAACCGTTACATCCCGCTGAATTTTAGTGGCTGCCATTTCCGTTCTTATTTATTCTTTCTTTGTTTTCTTGGCCGTAGCTTTTTTAGGCTTCTCTTTTATCTCCTCAACTTCCTCGACCGGTTTCTCAATCTCAGTCTCTTTCTCGTTTTCACTTTCATTCTCAGTGAAATCCAGGAGATTATTTTCCAGCAGCAGGTTGTACCATCCCACGATCTTCTTTATATCGGAAATATATACCCTCTCCTTATCATAATCCGGAACCACGGATTCAAAATAGGCAGCCAGAGCTTTTCCGTCAGATTTGTTGTCGGGCGCGGGATTTTTTTCCTGGTTCTCAAACATTGTTTTCAGGATGTCTTTCAATGGTTTATCCTCGCCTGTAGTAAAGATGGCGATTTCTTCCAGTGAAGAGATTTTTTCATGTGCAAAAGCCGGAAATCTTTTTTTATCGATAAGAGATTCTACGAGTACGGCGTTTTTCATCTGTGAAACAACATTGAACAGACCGCTTTTTCCGGAGATAGATAAGATTTTACTAAGATCCATTTTTTTTCAGGTTTTTTGCAAATTTATAAAAACTAAGCTGAAGTTAAAATTCAGTCTTTGAACCGGACCTTTGAACTGATCCTGTAATTTTTGAATTCACCGACCCTTATGCCCGTTTTCTTCTCGAACCAGTGAAGCAATCTTTTTTTTACAGAAAGCTTTGCTTCCGAAGGATCGTAGCTGAAGGTCCAGTTTTTTCCGCGTATTCTTTCTTCCATCACGGCAGGATGAGTTCCCATGAATCGTGCCAGTGAATCAATGCCTGAATAATCAAAGCGGCTGATTTCCTCTTTTTTCTTTTCCATCCAGGATTCATCATGCCATAACCTGTGAAAATAGCCAAGCTTTGCTTTCTGGAATTCAGGAGGTTTGACCCAGCCATAATGAAAAACTTCAGCAGGAATAGTGCCGGAAATCAAGGGCTGTCCTT
>JBLNAN010000268.1:0-3762 GCA_050259355.1 Syntrophothermus sp.
GCAGTCGGACTTGACATTTAACACGTGACACATGGCACATGACACATGACACATGATTTCAGTCGGCAGTCGGCAGGACACATGGCACATGGCACATGACACATGATTTCAGTCGGCAGTCCTTTAATTATTTCACGCTGAAATCGCAGAAATCTCCGCGCTCTCCACGCCTTGGCGGTAAATAATTGCCGATTGGCGAGTGGCGAATGATCCGCTCAGGTTTAGAATTCAGCGTTCTCCGCGAATCCTCCTTACCTCCGCGAGAAATTGGTCTTAATTTTTATTATTTTCGCATTTGAATTATAAATGAATGGAAGAAATCCTCATTATTTTTATTCTGATTTTGCTGAACGGACTTTTTGCCATGTCGGAGATCGCTATCGTTTCGTCGCGGAAATCACGGCTGGACGAACTTCTCCGCAAAGGCAGGAAGAAAGCCAAACTTGTTATTGCTTTATCTGAAAAACCCAACCGGTTTCTTTCAACTGTTCAAGTCGGAATCACATTGATTTCCATCCTTATCGGGGTGTTTGGCGGCAGGGATTTTGCCATGATGCTGGCTCCAAAACTGGGCTGGCTAGGATTTTCTGTCGTGTTTACCGAAAGATTATCCCTGGTCATCGTGGTCATGATCATCACCTTCTTCTCGATAATAATCGGAGAACTTTTACCCAAAAGAATCGGCCTCACCAATCCTGAAAGAATCGCCATGGCCATTGCCCCGGCGATGATATTCCTGTCGAAACTGGCTGCCCCGTTTGTATGGCTGCTCAGTGTCATTACCGATTTCCTGATGAATTTCTTCAACGTCAGAAAAAGAAGTGAATCACAGGTTACAGAAGAAGAAATCAAAGCTTTGCTGGAGGAAGGAACAGAAGGCGGCGCCATTCAGGAGATCGAGCAGGACATCGTGGAAAGGGTTTTTCATCTTGGAGACCAGCGGATCGGGGCACTGATGACCACCCGGGGAAATATCATCTGGCTGGACTCGAATGATACCAATGAACAGAATCTGCAGATCATCAAGGATAATACCCATTCGGTTTACCCGCTTTGCGAAGATGAACTGGATAATATCCTCGGCATCGTGTATGCCAAAGACCTGCTGATTGCCATGCTCAAAGAACCCGATCTGGATCTGAAAAAATACATCAAACCGGTCAATTACCTTCCTTCTGACCAGAAAGCCTATGAAGTACTGGAAAAATTCAAGGCCTCAAAAATCCATTACGCTTTCGTGGTGGATGAGTTTGGCTCCATTGAAGGCATGGTGACCATCAATGATATTCTGGACGGACTGGTGGGCGATATCACAGATACGGATGAACCTGAGATTATCCAGCGCGAGGATGGCAGCTGGCTGATTGACGGACAACTGGCTTTTTTCGAATTTATCCATGAATTTGAAATCGAAAATTATGATTATTCCCAGGATCAGTTTCATTCTTTGGGAGGCTTTGCCATTCATGAATTGAAATCCATACCCAGGGCAGGCGACTCTTTTAGCTGGAACGGTTATCATTTCGAGATCATGGACATGGATGGAAACCGTGTCGACAAGATCCTGCTGACCAAATTGCCCGAGGAAAAATGAAAACCAGGATCCGTCATCTCAGGACTTACCTTCTAAATCCAATACGGGATCTTGCGGACCACGGACAACGTTCTGGAGTACTTTTGCTCACGGCAACACTTTTCTCTCTCATTTTGAGCAATACGGGAAATGCGACCGGTTATCTCGGATTCTGGCACAAAAGCATAAATATATCCGGGTTTGATCATAATGTTCTTTTCTGGATCAATGACGGCCTTATGCCGCTGTTCTTTTTCCTTGTTGGGACTGAGATAAAAAGGGAATTGCTGGATGGTGAACTTTCTTCCTTCAGAAAAGCCATGCTTCCGGTGGTTGCAGCAGTTGGCGGAATGCTGGTTCCGGGGCTGATCTTCGTCGTCCTCAACTTCAGAAATCCTGAAACCATCCATGGATGGGCCATCCCTACCGCCACCGACATTGCCTTTTCACTGGGGATTCTTTCGCTTCTTGGCCGGAGGATTCCCTTTTCCCTCAAGGTTTTTCTCACGGCTTTAGCCATCATCGACGACCTGGGCGCCATCATCATTATCGCCCTGTTTTATTCACATGATCTGCAGTTGATGATGTTGTTGTACGGAGGTATTGTGTTTGCCCTTCTGATCGTGCTCAATCTGTTCAGGGTAAAGAACCTGATCCCTTACCTCCTGCTCGGAATACTCTTGTGGTATCTGATCCTGCAGTCGGGTATTCATCCCACCATAGCGGGTGTGCTTGTGGCATTCAGCATCCCCCTTAAACAAGCAAAACATTTTGAAAATCATCTGCATACGCCGGTTTATTATTTCATCCTGCCTTTTTTTGCGCTGGCAAATACCGCCATACCTTTGTCACTCGATGTAACCGGACAAATTTTTTCAGGGCTGTCACTGGGTGTGAT
Organism: Syntrophothermus sp.; assembly: GCA_050259355.1. Taxonomy (GTDB): domain Bacteria; phylum Bacteroidota; class Bacteroidia; order Bacteroidales; family FEN-979; genus FEN-979. Next base: position 2,472 of record JBLNAN010000268.1, read on the forward strand.
AGTGGGATTGTTTTTAGGGAAACCTGCAGGTATAGTGCTTGCAACTTACCTGATGGTTAAAAGCAGAATCAGTCACATGCTGAAGGATGTTTCCTGGATGCAGATGATTGGACTTGGCTTAACTGCCGGTATAGGATTTACCATGTCCATCTTTATCTCCACCTTGTCTTTTTCGGAAGATAATTACACCAATGTCTCAAAGCTGGCCATTATCCTGGGATCACTGTTTTCGGCGGCAGCAGGGTTACTTATCCTGAAAAATACCCGGATTTCGCATGAGGTTCAGGATAATTGACTGTTATTTCACGCGAAAAACGCAGAATTAAAACCGACTACCGACTGAAATCATGTGTCATGTGTTAAATGTCATGTCCGACTGCCGACTGTGGACTGTGGACTGCAGACTGCCGACTGTGGACTGCCGACTGATCAATGTCCAAACTCCGTTCTCACGTTGATATACCCCGGATAGGCCAGCTGTGTTTGTCCGATCAGGATGGTAGGTTTTATCTTGGTGAGCAAACGGGTAGGTTTGTTGCCATTTCCTGAAAGATTCAGGCCAAAGTTAACCAGTGCATCCAGGGATTTCCCCTGCAGTACCTTCTTCAGATCAACCGCGACGCCGATGGGCAGCGAGGCAACACCGTTATTGGCAGGCACATACAGGGATTGATTAACCACACCTGAGGTCATCTGGATGTCATCAATAAATAAGATCCATTCCATCCGGTTCATACCCGCTGCCGTGCCATTGGGATTCTTCACGTCAATATTCACCTGCATTGCCAGCGGGAAACTTCCGGAAGCCGCGGCCGTCATCAACCTTGCCGCATCCCCGATACTCAGATCCTGCAGGGAACGGATGGTTTGAACATTCACACCTGCCAGCGTGACATTGGAAACCGAGTTGATACGGAAATCGCAAAGGGCCAGTGCCGCCATCTGCGAAATCTGATTGGTAACCGTGCAGGAAGAAATTACAATACTAAGAATCATCAGTGTACTAAATGCAATTACCTTTTTCATCGTGTTATTTTAAAATCATGATTGTGCCTTTATTGGTGATCCTGGTCTTGTCGTCGTCATACGTGATGATCCAGGCATACACACCGCCGGGGCAGGCCTCCCCATTGCATTTTCCATTCCATCCTTCCAAAGGATCATTGGTAAAAAACAACCTCCTTCCCCACCGGTCAAAGATCTGGAGGCTGAATTTAGTAATGTTTCCTCCGGGCAACCCGGTAATTCTGAATATATCGTTAATGCCATCATCATTCGGCGAAAAAGCATT
>JBLNAN010000269.1:0-3494 GCA_050259355.1 Syntrophothermus sp.
ATCTATATAAAAGGTGGTGATTTTGAAGATGAACTGAAAAAGATAAAAGCAAAGTACAAAATCTGGCACCTGGATGATTTTTTTGAGGATCCCTTTTTTGAAACTAAAAAGCTCGTTTTTCTATATGATTTTAAATAAAATTCCCCATGGAATCGCAATCATCTTCTTTTTGACCTTTACCCTGATTTCCTGCCAGAGATCCCCTTATGCAACCACACAGCGGAGTTACCGGAACGGAAAAACATCCTACGTCAACCTTCACCCATTTGAATTCAGGAAAACCGGGAAAGCAAAAAAAGTTCGGCGCGGTGAAACCGTCCGGCTGAGCACCCCCCCGATACAAAAATTGCCATCCGTACCCGTTAGATATGATCCGGCACTGATTGCCTCGGCGAAAACTTTACCTGAAATCATTTTTTCCGTTAAAAAAGAATATCTGCCTGAACCATCGGTAAGCAAAACACGTTCAACTCCATCTCACCTGAAAATATTTCAGCCGGATACTGCCCGGGCCAAAAAAACGACTTCACCCCCGGCTCATGCACCTTCCTCACAAAAAGTGGAAAGATATGCCCTTATGGGGTTTATTCTGTCGATCTTCGGTCTGATTCCGGGAGCAGGTCTCCCGCTGGCCATCGTTGGCCTCATCAACGGGATTAAGGGGTTGAAACGAATCAAACGAAGACCTTCTGTTTATAAGGGAAAAGGTTATGCGATTGCTGCCATCGTGATGGGCATTTCCGGGATTATTATTTCTCTGATTTTCCTGTTTCTGGCGGGATTGTTCGTAGTAATGAGCATCAGCATGTCGGGAGCCGCTTGATGATATCTTTTAAAATCCTTTGCCATCTCACGAATATTTGCTTATTTAGCTGAAAATTTCCATCACATATTTTAACTAAAAAAGGAACATTTATGGCCGAACAGAAAAAGTTTGTCCCGTTTGTTTCGGCGGAGACGAACATGAAAGAATTCACGATCAGGGCGCTGATCATCGGTTTATTTTTTGCCGTGATCCTTGGGGCAGCCAATGCCTATCTCGGATTAAAGGCAGGGATGACCATCGCCGCCACGTATCCTGCCGCCGTGCTGGGTATGGCGATCCTGAGAATTGTCAAAGGATCTATCCTGGAAGAAAATTTTGCACGTACCGTTGGTTCCATTGGTGAATCAGTAGCCGCGGGAGCTATTTTCACTCTTCCGGCTTTTTTTGTTTCCGGGATCTGGACCGAATTTTTCACACCGGGTCATTACATCACTTCTTCGCTGATTCTCATCGCGGGTGGTATTCTCGGAATCATGTTCGTGGCATTGCTTCGCCGTGTGATGGTTGAAGACGCCGAACTTCCTTTCCCAGAATCCGTTGCTGCAGCAGAAATTCACAAGGCAGGTCAGGCCGGTGCAGGCGGATCTAAATTCCTGTTCTCGGCCATGGCACTGGGTGGCGTGATCAAACTTCTTGCTGAACTCAGGCTTTTCAAATATCTGTGGGAAAAATTCGTGACTTTCGGAAACCAGACCATCACGGGTACTGTATTCAAAGGACAGGGCGGGATGCTTCTCAGCTCCCCCGGTATCAGCCCCGCATACATGGGTGTTGGATACATCATCGGGCCGAAGCTGGGTGCACTCAACTTCAGCGGTGGTCTCCTCGCGTGGGGACTCATGGCACCAATGATCATGTACTTCCTGATGCCTTCCATCAATTTCCAGGACTGGGCATCGTTCCTGATGAGCAGTGATCCTACCCTGACTGCTGATGCGGCCATGGCAAAGGTTACTGATCCCAGCTACCAGATTTTCCAGATATGGAAATATATCGTTCGTCCGATCGCTATCGGCGGTATGCTGGTCAGCGCTGCTTTCACTCTCTTCAAGATGAGGAACAGCCTTATCACCGGTATCGGACGTTCTGTAAAAGACGTTAAAAAAGCAGCATCCGGCGTTGAACATCATGTTCCCCGCACGGAAAAAGATATTCCCTTTACCTGGATCATGGTGGGTATACTTGCCGTTGCATGTCTTACCTTCAGCATCACCTATTTCATATTCCAGACCAATATTCTGATCGCTGTTGTTGCTTCAACTGTAATGATCATCCTTGCATTCTTTTTTGCATCTGTTTCCGGTTACCTTGTCGGGATCATGGGATCCAGCAATAATCCGATATCCGGTCTTACACTCACCGCGCTGGTTGTTACCGCGCTTATTTTAGTAGCACTGGGTGTTCAGGGTAATGCAGGAGTTGCCACCGTTCTGGGTGTTGCAGCCATCGTTTGTGTTTCCGCTGCTGTTGCCGGAGAAATGCTTCAGGATCTTAAAGCAGGACATATCCTGGGTGGTACTCCCTGGAGAATGCAGATCGGCGACATCATCGGCGTCGTTCTGGCCGGTCTCGTGATGTTCGTGGTACTGGCTTATCTCAATGAAGGAGACATTGCGAGTGGTAAAAATCTCGGCTACCAGGGTGGTTTCGGAAGTAAAAATCTTTCGGCTCCCCAGGCTTCGCTGATGGCTATTCTGTCCCGCGGCATCGTTCAGGGACAAATGGCATGGCCGCTGATCATTGCCGGTATGCTGATGGGAACTGCTTTTATCCTTATGCAGGTGAAAAGCCCGATGCTCGTGAGCGTGGGTATGTATCTGCCTATTGAAACCACTTTTGCCATCTTCGTGGGTGGTCTTATTAAAGGTGCCGTTGATATGTTCAGCGAAAAGAGAAAACACAATGCCGCGCAGAAAGTCAGGGTCGAAAACACGGGTGTACTTCTTGCTTCAGGCTTAATCGCCGGTGAGGCGCTCATGGGACTCGTGATCGCGATCTTCGCCGCCTTTAACATTTTCATGTACAACTATTTCTCCTTCTTCAAGGAACCCACCTTCTACATCAGTTTCATGGTATTGGCCGTCATTGCGTATGTTCTGATACAGTACCCGCTGAAGAATGCAGGTAAACCGGATGATCCCGCACCACCGGCTTCGGGAATGTAATAAAATCGCGAATTACAAATTACGAATTACGAAAGGGCCGCTGTAAAAGCGGCCTTTTCACTAGAAAAGCACAACATGAATTTTTTCAAAAGAAGAAATATCCTTAAGAAGACCAGTTTCATGGATCTTATCCCGGTAAAGGTGCTGGACGCTGAGCTCAATGAGCAGGGGAAAGTTGATATTTTTGTTCCAAGATTTAAGAATGATTATCTGAAAAGAGCCTTTCAGACCAAAAAGAAAGGTGATTTTTTCGTCATCCACCTCGATGAAAACGGAAGCCTGGTCTGGAGTGCAATTGATGACCGGATGACGGTGGAGAAACTTGCTGAAACCGTTTATCAGACCCATCCAGAAAAATTCAAGGATCAGGAAGACACGAATGACCGGGTCAGGAAATTCATTTCACTTCTATACCAGGAGCGGTACATCAGTTTCCGGCAGATCATTGATTAAAAATTACGAATTACGGATTACGACTCGCTAATCACCATTCGCCACTCGCC
>JBLNAN010000270.1:0-2900 GCA_050259355.1 Syntrophothermus sp.
GGAGGAAGTTTTTTAAGGGCGATAGCATGGGGATTGAAATACACGATGGGAATATCTGCGGCATCCATGCTGCCCTTGTAATGTGAAAGAAAATTCTGGCTAAGACTACTGTAAGTGTGCAATTCCATACAGGCAACCAGCTCTTTTCCCTGGAATTGTTCCTTCACGGCCCTGATGGTGGCCTCCAGTTTGGAGGGGGAATGTGCAAAATCCTTGTATATTGAAGTGCTCTGATTTTTCTTTACCAGTTCCAGCCGTTTTGAGGCACCTTTAAAACCGGTAATGGCCTGGAAAAAGTCTTCATCACGGATGCCCATCTGGTTGCAAACCAGCCTTGCACCGTTCAGATTCAGCAGGTTATGATCGCCAAAGATTTGCAGCGGATATTCTTTCCCGTCATGGTACAGAATGGTTGTTCCGTTCTGAATGGTGAATTGCGGGAACGAATACGGAAATTTCCGGATGTCGGATCTGCTTTGGGCAAAATTTCTGGGGTGTTCTGTATCTAAATTAAAATAAATAAGCGACCCGCCCGGGGTGATCAGCTGGATGAAGGTCGTAAACTGGCTGACATAATTTTCGAAAGTCGGAAATACGTTGATGTGATCCCATGCTATACCACTCAGTAGCGCGATGTCTGGCTTGTAAAGATGGAATTTTGGACGACGGTCGATCGGCGAAGTAAGGTACTCGTCTCCCTCCAGTATCATCCAGGAAGCATCATCCGTCAGCTTCACCATCACCTCGAATCCTTCCAGCTGTGCACCTACCATGTAGTCACAATCGATTCCAAGCTGATTCATGACATGAAGGATCATGGCTGTGATGGTGGTTTTGCCATGGCTTCCGCCGATGACTACCCGTTTTTTATTCCTGGAATGTTCATAGAGGTATTCCGGGTAGGAAAAAATGGGAATGCCCATTTCCCGGGCTTTCAGCAGTTCAGGGTTGTCGGCCCGGGCATGCATGCCCAGAATAACCGCCCTGATGTCGCTGGTGATATTTGCTTCATCCCATCCGGTTTTTTCAGGAAGTAAGCCATACCTGGCCAACCTGGACTTTGACGGTTCAAAAATTTCATCGTCAGAGCCGGTAACATGGTGATTGTTCTTAGCCAGCGCGATGGCAAGATTATGCATGGCGCTTCCGCCGATGGCAATAAAGTGTATCCGCATATTCTTTCTTTTGCTCAAAAGTAGTATTTTTATCCCGCATAACTTCCAAATCCATATCATGAAAAATAAAATCAGTCAATACAACAGGCAGGTCATGACAGCCACTGCAGAAGAAATCATTGCCTTTGTTGCTGAAAAATTTGGGGATAAAATCGCCTTCGCCACCAGTCTTGGGGCCGAGGATCAGGTGCTGACCGATATGATTGCAAAAATTGCCCCCGGGCTCAGGATTTTTACCCTGGATACCGGACGGCTTTTCCAGGAAACGTACGATCTCGTTGATATCACACGTAAAAAGTATAAAATAGACATTCATGTGGCTTTTCCGGAAGCTTATGACGTTGAGGAAATGGTTAGTTCGAAAGGACCGAATCTTTTCTACGATAGCCTTGAAAACCGGAAGCTGTGCTGCCATATCCGGAAAATCGAACCCATGAAAAGAGCCTTGCTCGGTACCGATGCCTGGATCAGCGGTTTGCGGAAGGAACAATCGATTACCAGGATGGATCTGAATGTTTTTGAATGGGATGAAACCTTCAACCGCATAAAAGTCAACCCGTTGATAAACTGGACCTCCGTGCAGGTATGGGATTATATCAGGAACAACAAGGTGCCCTATAACACGCTGCACGACAAGGGATTTCCCAGTATCGGCTGCCAGCCCTGTACACGTGCGGTGTTACCCGGTGAAGATATGCGGGCGGGAAGATGGTGGTGGGAGAGCACGGAAAAGAAAGAATGCGGGCTCCATAAATGATCAGGAGAAACGGATCGCTTTGACGGGAGTAATCCGTGTTACAATGTATGAAGGCAGGATCAGCATCAGGATACAGATGATGGCACTGATCGCGTTTAAAAGCAGGATGTTCGTCATGTCAATGTTAACAGGAACCGTTGAAACATAATAGGATTCCTGTGGCAGTTTCAGCAAACCGAATTTCATCTGAAGAAAGCAGAATCCGAAACCAACCAGGTTCCCGATCAGCAAGCCATTTCCGATAATATACGTGGCATTGTACAGGAAAATCTTACGGATCCCGCGGTTGTTCATGCCCAGGGCTTTCAGGATACCGATCATGTTGGTTCTTTCCAGGATCAGGATCAGCAAGGTCGAGATCATGGTGATTCCGGCCACCAGGATCATCAGGATCAGGATGATGAGAACATTGATATCCTGAAGGTCAAGCCAGTCAAATATCTGAGGATAAAGATCCTTGATCGTCTTTGCATCCAGCGAAAAGCCTACTTTTTTGTAAACGATCCGCCCCAGTTTGTCAAGATCCTTGAAATTATTGATCAGCACTTCAAAGCCTCCCACCTCATCTTCCTTCCAGTTATTGAGTTTCTGAATATGCCTGATATCGCCGATCACGTAGAGTTTATCAAATTCTTCCAGTCCTGTTTCATAGAGTCCCGAAATGGTGAATTTTCTTCCCAGCGTGCTTGATCCTGAAATAAAATACACCCGCAGTGCATCCCCAGTCTTTAATTTCAACAGCGAGGCAAGGCTTTTGGAAATAACCACCTCGTTGCTCTTGCCGGTATCTGGCAACCTGGGGAAATTTCCATCAATCATCTTGTTTTTAAAGAAGGAAAGATCATAATCCTTCCCGATACCCTTGAGGATCATTCCCTGGATCTGGTCGCGGGTTTTGATGATCCCCGCCTTGGTTGCATAAACCTGAATGTGCCTGATTCCTTTTATCTTTTCAAGGGACGGATAAA
>JBLNAN010000271.1:0-6075 GCA_050259355.1 Syntrophothermus sp.
ACTTAACTATGATTTCCTGTTCTGATAATTTAATCTATCGTAACAATACATTTCTTCGTTATTCTCAATAAAAGAGAATATAAACATCTAATAATTCTTCATCAATCTGAAAATCCAGAAAGTAAGGGAACTTTTAAGACAGGAAGACATAACCCTCAGCGAGATTGCTTTCATGATGGGCTACAGCAGCGTTCAATACCTAAGCGCCCAGTTCCGTAAAGTAACGGGTATGTCTGTTTCAGAGTTCAGGGAAAATCCTGTCTTCACGGGCGAGGATAACTGGAAACCACTCTGAGAATTCTGCCGAAATTCTTAAAATTTCGAACATCATCTTTAAAATTGTATAACATATCTTTGGATTGATCATTATAATATTGCAAAATAAATTATTCTCATGAAGATCAATAAAGACATCGCCATCAGTGAGGCCGGAATGGTTTTCAACCCCCTTACCGGTGAATCCTTTTCTGCCAATCCTATCGCTGCAGAGATCATTGATATGATTCAGAAAGGCGATAAACCGGAGAAGATCGTCGGGAAATTAACTTCCAGGTATAATGTTGAAGAACATGCCTGTGAGAAAGATCTGCAGGATTTTATAGATATCCTCCGTCACTATCATATTCTGCAGGATGAAGAAAAGAAAGCTTAATATAGCGGTTTCAGGTCTTAACGCGATCGACAGCCCCGGTCCCGGTGTGCCGGTCATCCGCGCACTGCTGGAGGCAAAATCCTTCGACTGCAATATCATCGGACTTTCTTATGAATCGCTCGAACCGGGAATATATATGCACGACCTGGTAAAAAAGACCTACCAGATACCGTACCCGGCGGCAGGACAGGAACCGATGATGTCAAGGCTGGCTTATATTCATGAAAAGGAACACCTGGATGTGATCATTCCCAATTTCGACGCTGAACTCTTTACCTTCATTAAGCTGGAGCAAAGGCTGAAAACCATGGGCATTCACATGTTTCTACCCACCTTGCACCAGTTTGAGGAACGGCACAAGGTGAACCTGAATGATTTCGGTGAAAAATACAAGATCAGGGTTCCGGTGAGCAAGGCGATTTATGATGTGAGCAATTTACAGAACACGCATTTCGATTACCCGGTCATTGTAAAGGGTAAATTTTATGATGCGATGATCGCTTACAACCCCGACCAGATCCGGTCTCATTTTCACAAGATCAGCGCGAAGTGGGGTTTGCCGGTCATCCTTCAGGAATTTATTCACGGAACAGAATACAATGTCACGGGGCTGGGCGATGGGAAGGGGAAAATGCTGGCGGCCGTTCCCATGCGAAAACAATACATCACCGACAAGGGCAAGGCCTGGGGAGGGATATCCATCACGGATGAAAACATGCTTTCGCTTACCCGCAGATTCATCAGCAAGACCAAATGGAGAGGCGGATTCGAGCTGGAACTGATGAAAGATAAAAACGGCGAATTGTACCTGCTCGAGATCAATCCCCGCATGCCCGCCTGGATCTATTTCGCGGTTGCCGTGGGACAGAATATCCCGGAAGGCGTGGTCAACCTGGCCCTGGGGAATGAGCCGGAACCTTTTAAAAAATATATTGCAGGAAAAATGTTCATCCGCTATTCGTGGGATATGATCGTGAACCGGGAAGAGTTCGAGGCGATTTCCATGATGGGAGAACTGTAAGTATTGATCAATTCTGAAAATTAATTACCATATGGATAAACTCCGTTATGAACGTCCGCTGATCAGGAAACTGGAAACGGCCATGCCAAATAAATTCGGGACAAAGACCGATTACGAACCTTTCATGTTTATTGACGGGGTTTCCGTGAGCGACCTGGTGAAACAATTTGGATCGCCCCTGTTCGTGATCTCGGAAAACACGCTCCAATCCAACATAAACAAGGCAAAAAAAGCCTTTGAAACCCGTTATCCGAGGGTTCAGTTTGCATGGTCTTACAAAACCAATTACCTCAATGCCGTTTGCAGCGTTTTCCACCAGGAAGGAAGCTGGGCCGAGGTGGTTTCGGGATTTGAATACCATAAAGCCCTCGCGCTGGGTGTGGATGGCAAAAAGATCATCTTCAACGGGCCTGATAAAACCGCGGCCGATCTTGAAACGGCCATAAAAAATGATTCCCTGATCCATATTGATCACCTCGATGAGTTTTATACCATCGTTGACATTGCAAACCAGACGGGTATAAAACCCCGCGTGGCCATAAGGGTAAATATGGATACCGGTGTATATCCCATGTGGGACCGTTTCGGATTTAATTATGAAAATGGACAGGCCTGGGATGCGATCAACAAGATCATTCATTCAAACAAGATGGAACTGGTCGGGCTGCATTGTCACATAGGTACTTTTATGCTTTCACCGAATGCTTACGGGGTGGCTGCAAAAAAATTGTCAGACCTGGCGGTATCTGTGCGTACCAAGTACAACAAGGAGATCGGTTATATCGACCTGGGAGGTGGTTTTGCTTCCAAAAACACCCTTAAAGGTTCATTTTTGCCGGGATATGATATCAATCCTTCTTTCGACGATTTCGCCGAGGCAATTTCCTCTGCCCTCCTCAACGCGGACTTCAGTCCCGACCGGCTCCCGCTGCTGATACTGGAAACGGGACGGGCCCTGGTGGATGACGCGGGGTACCTGATCAGCTCCGTGATTTCCAACAAACGCTCAGCCAACGGGCGCAGGTTTACGATCATTGACGCGGGCGTAAATATCCTGTTTACTTCCTTCTGGTACGATCACAAGGTGACACCGGCACAACCTTTCACCCATTATACCGAGGATACCTGCCTCTACGGACCGCTCTGCATGAACATCGACGTGGTAAGGGAAAGTGTCAATTTACCCCTGCTCAACAAGGGTGATCATATCGTCATTCACCATGTAGGAGCCTACAACATGACCCAGTGGATGCAGTTCATCACGCTTCGTCCCAACGTGGTTATGATTGACCGCGAAGATAACATCCACCTCATCCGCGAAAAAGAGAAACTGGAAACTTTGAATACACAGGAAAGGGTTCCCGGTCATCTCGGTACTTTCTCCTAAAATGCAAAGCATGATCCGCCGGCTGAAAAACCTCTTTCCCTCATTCCTGACCAGTGTTCTGGACAGCTATACGCAGATCTTTTTTTCTGACAACAGGATCTTCGCGGTAATTCTGGTTCTGGTTTCTTTTTTTGATTTTTACGCGGGGCTTGCAGGAATTTTTTCGGTGATCATTTCCAACCTCGCGGCGTATCTGATCGGGTTGAACAGAAACCATATCAAAGCCGGTTACTACGGATTCAACAGTTTACTGGTGGGACTCGGACTGGGGATTTATTATCAGCCCGCTGCAGAATTTTATGTTTTTCTTGGATTCGCTTCGCTTTTAACGCTATTTATCACGGTAATGGCTGAAGGGGTGATTGGAAAATATGGACTTCCGTTTATGAGCATTTCTTTCCTTATCGGGATATGGCTTTTAACACTCGCGGCCAGGCAGTATTCGCATCTGAAGATCAGTGAAAGGGATATCTACATGATCAACAGGATGTATGAACTGGGAGGTTTATGGCTGGTGAAAATCTACAACGATCTCAACAACCTGCAGCTTCACCCGGCCGTGGTGATTTATTTCAGGTCGCTGGGAGCTATCTTTTTTCAGCATCACCTGTTTGCCGGTGTACTGATCTCCATCGGACTTCTGATCTATTCCAGGATCTCTTTCCTGCTTTCATGGATCGGATTTGTTTCGGCCTACCTCTTTCATATTTTTATCGGAACGAGCATAACTGAACTGAGCTACGGCTATATCGGCTTTAATTACATTCTTACCTCCATCGCCGTGGGTGGATTTTTCCTTGTTCCATCAGGATATTCTTTTCTGTGGGTGATCCTTCTTTCACCACTGATTTCCATCATCCAGAGCAGTTCCATGGAACTTTTCAGCATCTTCCAGCTGTCGGTATATTCACTGCCTTTCAACGTGGTGGTTCTGCTTTTCCTTTACCTGCTCAGGTTCAGGGAACGCTTCTTCCTTAAACCTGCACTGGTGACGCTGCAGCAATATTCGCCCGAGAAAAATCTATATGCTGGCCTCAATTACAAGGAAAGATTCGGCCGAGCGTCCTATTTTCAGTTTGCATTACCTTTTTTCGGAAGCTGGAAAATTACCCAGGGTGAGGATGGCGGAATCACCCACGCGGGTGACTGGAAAACGGCCTGGGATTTCGAAATCACCGATGAAAAAGGCAGGACTTTTTCAGGAGAGGGTCTGAACCGGGAAGATTATTATTGTTTCAACAAACCCGTGCTGGCACCGGCCGATGGCGTGGTAGAGGAAGTCAGGGACGGTATCGCCGACAATGCCATCAGCGAGGTGAACCTGGAAGATAACTGGGGAAATGCAGTGGTTATCCGTCATGCTGACATGCTCTATTCCCAGATGGGCCATTTGAAAAACGGCAGTATTAAAGTTGCACCGGGAGATACCGTGAAAAAGGGTGACCTCGTCGGAAATTGCGGAAACTCGGGCCGTTCGCCCGTTCCGCACCTGCATTTCCAGTTTCAGGCTACCGCGTTTATTGGTTCAAAAACACTGAATTATCCTTTCGGTCATGTCATTTTGCTGGAAGATAAAAAATTCCGGTTGAAATCATTTGGCAAACCTGGCGTAGCGGAACTGGTTTCAAACGTGGAAAAGAATGGCCCCCTGGTGAAAGGTTTTCATTTTATTCCCGGTCAGAAGATGGTTTTCAGGGTTTCAGGCCATGGTCCTGATAAAGATGTTCACTGGGAAATAAAGGTGGATTATCTCAACAATCCTTTCATTTTCTGTGAAGAAACGGGTTCCAGGGCCTGGTTCCGGTACGATGGCCATATTCATTACTTTACAGGATTTGAAGGCGACAGGAATTCCTTGCTGTACCTGTTTTACCTGGGAGCGTGGAAGGTACTCACTGCTTTTTATCCCGGACTGGTCATCCGCGATACTTACCCGCTTCAGGTGTTAAGAAAAAAGACCTGGCTGCTGTTGCAGGATTTTGTTGCGCCATTTTTCCTGTTCATGAAGGCAGATTATACACTGGAATATGTCCGGGCTGAGGATCATTTCACTCATTCCGTTTCCATGTTGCGTTCCGAGGTGAAAGGCAGTATCATGAACAGAACCATTTTATCCGCGGAATATGAATTCACCACCAGTGAAAAAGGACTGGAAAGCATGATCATTAATCATAAAAAAAGGACGATTCATGTCAGGCGGATCTGGTAAAACATACCTGATCCTCGTGTTGTTTTTGCTGTTTTTTTCAAATAACGGCAGAAGTGAAAACGATTTTCAGACGGTGGATCGCTTAACCCTGGCCTATTTCAACGAGGGGAAATGGGACAGCGTGATCACCATTGGGAAATCCGCGCTGAAAGATCACATCGACTACTATTATCTTCGTCTCAGGATGGGTATATCCTATTTCCATCTGGAAAAGTACTATCCGGCAACAGAACATCTGAACAAAGCCATTGCATTCAACTCATCTGATCCACTGGCATACACCTACCTGTATCAGGCTTATCTCAGAACCGGCCGGACACAGGAGGCAAAAAGGGTACAACGTTTTGTTCCGGATCAGAAGCCTGATTCATCTGTCCTGAAAAAATACCTGGAATGGATATATGCTGAAGGCGGACCCATGCTGAGTTCGGATGACGGAAGAATGCCGGGTACGGATCTTTATGGCAACGACAGCATCTATGGCGAGGAAGACCTTTACGGAAACAGTTATTACGGTTTCATGGGCCTGAAAGTGCATGCATCACCGGTAGTTTCTTTCAATCTGAATTACACTTATTTCGATTTTAAAAAGATCAAAAATTTACAGTACGGATATTTCGAGGAGCATCTTGACAGCACCGGTCAGTTCTGGTGGGGTCATCAGAATTATTATTCCTTTCACAAAATCACCGGTCAGGAACATTTTGAGTACCACGTTCACCAGCACGAGTTCCATCTCGGCAGTGAAATCCTGCTGAAAAATCAGCTGAGTATAAATCCGGCGGTTCACCTGGTATATGACAAAT
>JBLNAN010000272.1:0-4443 GCA_050259355.1 Syntrophothermus sp.
CCAATGCAATGCTGGATCAGGGCGTTATCTAATACGTTATTCCCGCTTATAAAGAAAAAGGTGTTCCGGAAGGGGCACCTTTCTTTTTAGACCGTTAGACTGTTAGACCGTTAGACCGTTAGACCGTTAGACCGATAGACCTTTAGATCGTTAGCGGTAGAAGTTTTGGGATATTTAGTAATTTTGTGATATCAGATGTACCTATGATCTTTGGACAACCGTTATTCCTCATTGCACTCTCGGCTATCGCTATTCCAGTCATAATTCATCTGTATAATTTCAGAAGGTACCGCAAGATCTATTTTACCAACGTCCGCTTTATTTCAGAAATTACCCAGGAGACCAGGAAGAGAAATGAACTGAAACACTTGCTGATCCTTGCTGCCAGGATATTCGCCATTGCTGCAATCGTGTTAGCTTTTGCCATGCCTTACATACCCTCCCGGTTGCAGGTACAAAAATATACCGGTAATCGCAACATCAGCATTTTCGTCGATAATTCCTTTAGTATGGAAGCGCCGGGTAAAAATGGTATTCTTTTGGATGAGGCGAAAAAGAAAGCGATTGCCATCGCAAACGCATCGTCACCATCAGACCTTTTTCAACTGTTAACCAATGATCTGGAAGGTAAATACCAGCGATTTTTCAGCCGGGATGATTTTATCCGGATGGTTGGGGAGATAAAGATTTCACCAGATGTCAGAAGCCTTGGGGATATCATGAAAAGGCAATCTGAATTCCTTCAAACCAGTGGAGGGCGTTCATATACCGGTTACCTGCTTTCAGACTTTCAGAAAACCATCACTCAGTTTCCTGATAAACCGGATACGAGCATAAACTGGATTTTTGTTCCATTAGTCCCGGGAAAAACCAACAACCTTTATATTGATACCCTCTGGTTTGATTCTCCTTCGCAACAACCAGGTCAATCACTCAAACTCAATGTCAGGATCAGGAATGCCTCTGATGAAGGTTTTGAGAAAATACCATTAAAACTCACCATCAATGGAGTCCAGAAAGCGGTCAGCGGTTTTTCCATTGATGCCGGAAGCGAAACAACGGTAGTTCTCCCCTATACCAACAACCTTTCAGGATTTCAAAGCGGAAATGTTGAAATAACCGACTATCCCGTTACCTGGGATGATTCTTTCTTTCTTTCATACAGAATCAGCCCTTCCATCAAAATACTATGCATTAACGAAGATGAGGAAAATCCGTTTCTCAATGCCTTATATGGCGGCGATTCAGTGTTTGTGTTCAGGAATAGTAATATTAATCAACCGGAATATTCTGCATTCAACCGTTTCCAGATGATCGTTCTGAATGGAATAAAAAATTACTCAACTGGTTTAATTCAAGAACTCAACCGGTTTACTGAAGCTGGTGGCACACTGCTCATTCTTCCACCGGAGGACACTGATCCTGTATCGCTTAACGCGTTCCTCTCTCAGACGGGGATCGCTCCTCTTGAAAAAACAGATACCACCCGGCTGAAAGTTTCCAGCATTAACACTTCCAGTCTGATATTCAAAGATGTTTTTGAAAATAAAGGGAGAGGAATACCAGAAAATGCTGACCTGCCCATCGTGATGAAACACTTTACTTCATCGCGAATGACCCGGACTGGCACCTCCGATCTTCTGAAACTGCAGAATGGAGATCTTTTCCTGTCTGTCACCTCACGCCAGAAGGGAAAAATCTATCTCTTGTACAGTCCACTGAACGAATCTTTTACCAATTTTCCCAAAAACAGCATTTTTGTCCCCTCCTTTTACAAAATTGCCCTGCTGAGCCAACAGATGATTCCTTTATATTCTGTGATAGGAAATGATGAAGGAATACCACTGCCGGGAGATTCCGGTACTGTACAGGAAGTATACCAGATTAGGAAAAATGATGCAGATCCGGGGATCATTCCGGAAGTCAGAAGATCAGAATTCAATACGGTACTTTTGGTTCATGACCAGATCAGGGAAGCGGGTAATTATATTGTTTATTCCGGAAAGCAGGCCATCGTGCCGGCTTCTTTCAATTATGACCGGAAAGAATCTGATATGTCTTGTTATTCCCCCGGTGAACTTATGGAAATGGCGGCAAAGAAAGGTATTCAGAAAAGCGCTGTACTGAAAGGCGAAGCGGAGGTATTGGGAAAGCAGATCAAGGAGCTGAACCAGGGAAAACCGCTTTGGAAATATTTCATACTGGCAGGACTTCTGTTCCTGTTGACAGAAATCCTGCTCGTAAGACTGATCAAAGAATAATTATCCTATAAAAATCTTCTTTGTAAAGGTTCCTTTCGAACTATCTATCTTCACCAGATAGTAACCAGGTGATACATTCAGGGAAAACTCGTTGCTTCTGCCATTGAGATTTCTTGTTTTGTCAACCACGCGGCCCATGATATCATAAACGGTTGTGCTGATCTGAACAATATTCTGATCGAGAATAGTGATTGTCACTTTGTTACCTGAGGCGAAAACCAAGTACATTCCTTCAGTATTTCCATCATCAACACCCAGGGCATTTTTCAGGAAGTGAAGGTTAAACCGGTCGAAACGATCTCCGGAAACAACAGAAAAGGAATATTCATCCTGTTTGGCCAGATCAGACACAGATCCGGTTACCCGGTCCTCCAGGTAATAGTGAAAATCACCGGGGAGTGTAGACAAACCATGATGTTTTATGGTGTAAAGTCCTTCTTTTCCTGTTTCCAGACAGACGGGAACCACAACATCACCCGAGAGCATGGGAAGTGCATTAACACTCATCTTATACTGGGTTCCCGGTACAATGGTATAACATTGCGGAGCTGTGGCGACCCCATACCATTTTTCGAGATCTTCACCGGAAACAAAAGTATTTGAGGCATTTGGAATAAAATTTACCACCACTTCATCTGCCCCGTCGCCCCCTGTAACAGTAAGTTTCAGAGAAGGTGTTTCCGTACTTGCTTCTTTTAAAAATGGCTGATTGCTTGATACCCGTGCCTGATTTTTTATCGTGAACGCGGGTGACGGGCCTGTTGCCTTGATGAAAAATCCCTGACCAAGAGGAATATACCTGTTGACGCCATTGGTGGAAGTATTGGTACTTTTCTGATAGGAGCCGTAGTTGTTGGCATTGGGATTCCAGATCAGTATCCAGTCCATGTCAACGTTGGTGGAGGTAAATCCGCTGGTTGCATTCCAGTCAATGGCAGAAGGATAAGGATTGGCCACCAGATTATTCCCCGGATAAGTTTGCGGGGAAGTATACATCACCGCGGATGCGACATTTCCGGTATTTGGTTTTCCAATAAAATCAAAAGCTTTGGATTCAACGGGCCATAACGCATAACCGGTACCCGGAACCAGTGGAATGTTTTGCGGGATAATGTAGTTCCCCCAGTTGTTATTTGATTCCGTAAATATTTTCAGGTACTGGGCGAGATAGATGCCCGATAATCCATTGGTAATGGGAGAGGCAACCAGGTGCCACTTGTCAGACTCGCACCAGCGCCGGATTTTTGCCGTACCGGTACCGTTGATCGTGCCGTTGTCAATAAAAGAACCAGTTCCCGCGGCGGTGGATTCAATTACCAGGCAGGAAGGACCATTGAGTGCGGTGATACCTGTTGTTGTAAAGGATGCATTGGGTTTTATATCCATTGTACAGCCCGTATTGATGGTAAAAGCACCCGTTGACGACACAGTTCCGCCGGTGTTGATATTAAAAAGGGATGTACCAGTAAGTAAGATAGGAGCCGTTGAATTAATGATTCCGCCCGAATTGACATTGACGGTCGAATTTCCTTCCAGTTTAACCACGCCGTTTGCATTCAGGGCAAAATTAATCACCAGGGAGGAACCTGCATTTAAATTCAGTGTATCGGATGTCGTAAGGCTTCCGCCGCTATTTATGGTGACTGAACTCCCGTTGTTCAGAATAAGGCTTTTCACGCTGGCGTTCGTGCTGATAACTGGCTGGGTGCCACCTGCCATGATAGATACATTATTGGTACTGCCGGGTACAGAACCACCAGTCCAGTTAGTTCCTGTATTCCAGTCGGAAGTGGTTCCGGCAGATTTCCATGTATATCCGCTCACGGTTGAACCAGAAGTTATGGTATTGGCAGAAATCCCGAAAACTGTACCGCCCGTGCCGGTTATGGTAGAATTTGATCCCAGTTCGAATACACCATTACCGGTAATGGTACTGTTGATGGCTACATTTCCTGAAAATGAAGAATATCCATCGATCTGCAAAGACCTGCTGATGGTGGCACATTCAGTGGTGGTAAAGCGACCGGTAGCACTTACAACTGAAATGCCGGCATTTTGCTTCAATTCAAAACAACGGATATGAGCGATTCCGTTAACAGTAAAAACATCTCCGGCTGCAAAAAGCAGAAAACCTGCATTTGAAGTCAGGGTACTGTCCCAGGTAAGATATCCGTTGACGACA
>JBLNAN010000273.1:0-3186 GCA_050259355.1 Syntrophothermus sp.
GGTTGAGGATGCTCAGAACTTTTAAACCGGATCTTATCCATGTTCAGGTACTGACCAGGGCGGGCGTGGTAGCCCTGGCATACAAGATGCTTCATCATGTGCCTTATGTGATTTCGGAACACTGGTCAAGGTACTTTCCCGAAAATGATAATTTTAAAGGTTTTTTGCGAAAAATGCTAACGCGGAAGGTGATCAGGGGGTCGGGGGGAGTGATTGCTGTTTCGGGTATTCTGAAAACGGCCATGGAACAACATGGTCTCAGCCATGAGAATTTCTACGTGATTCCAAATGTTGTTGATGAAACCATTTTCAGCCTGTCAAACAACCCTGCTCAGCCATTGACCCGGAGGATTGTTCACGTCAGTTGTTTCGAGGAGAAATCCAAAAATATTTCGGGTCTGCTCAGGGCGGTTAAAACAGTGGCCGAAACCCGTAAAGATTTTCAGTGTTACCTGGTAGGAGAGGGGCCTGACCTGGAGTCATCCCAAAGGTTGGCGGCTTCCCTGGGATTGAAAGATATTGTTATTTTTACCGGTCTGAAAGAGGGAAAAGAACTTGTATCATTTATCAATACCGCTGATTTTCTGGTGCTTTCCAGCCGGTATGAAACCTTTGGCACCGTGATCGCCGAGGCACTGGCTTGTGGTGTACCGGTTGTTTCAACTGCTGTTGGAATCGCCCCGGAGGTGATTCATGATAAAAACGGAATAATTGTGCCGGCCGGAAACGATGCGTTATTGTCGGCTGCAATTCTGAAAATGCTGAAAGATTGCCGCCAGTACGACAGGGAGGAAATACGGCAGGAGATACTCGGCAAATTCAATTCGGAATCTGTCGCCCGAATGCTGATGACGGCGTATGCCAAGGCACTGGACAAAGAATGATCCTCAGCTCAGGTACCTGATGATAAAGAAAATAATCGGAACATTGACCACGAGAGTCCTGATAGCGGGCATTACCCTGCTCGTGGTGCTTCTCAATGCGCGCGTGCTGGGCGCTGAGCGCACGGGACTTATTACCCAGCTAATTCTGGCCGTTACCATTATTCAACTCTTTGCCGGCATTCCCGGCGGAGGATCCCTGGTTTACCTTGTGCCCAGGAATTCAGTAAGAGCACTGCTGGTCCCTTCATACATCTGGGGTGTGGTTGTTTCCTTTTCGGGAACATATATTCTATCGCTCTTCGAAGCCACAAGGGCTGAAAACCTCATGGTACACGTGCTGTTCCTCTCCCTGCTGCTTACTTTCTCCACCATTAACCTGATGGTTTTAATGGGGAAAGAACAGATCCGGATCTACAACATCATTACGTTTCTGCAAGCTATTATTCTTCTTTCCGTACTGGGTGGTTTGTTTTTTATCATTGGCAACAGAGAGACTATTTCCTACATTATTGCCTTGTATTGCTCCTATGGAGGCAGTTTCCTGATCAGTCTGCTGATGATCCTTCCTTACCTGGGTAAAGCTGCGAAAAAGAATGAAAACCAGGGTGTTCTGGATAAACTTTTCCGGTATGGCGGCACCATGCAGGCCGGGAATATTCTTCAGTTCCTCAATTACCGTCTTTCTTATTTTTTCGTGAAGTTTTTCCTGGGACAGGCCTCGCTGGGTATCTATTCTGTTGGAAACCAACTTGCTGAGAGCCTGTGGATACTCGGGAAAAGCATCTCCATGGTACAATATTCCCGAATATCCAATCAGGATGATCATGTCTATGCAGCCCGGCTTACACTCACTTTTGTAAAAATTACTTTTGTACTTACCTTTCTTGCAATGATCGTCCTCTGGGTGCTGATCTTTCTGCTCTTTCCTTTTATCCTGAAACCCGAATTCGCCCCCGTGAAATACCTGATGCTGATCCTGGGCCCCGGCATTCTAACATTTTCGGTCAACGTGGTGCTGAGCCCCTATTTTTCAGGTTCAGGAAAACCCAGGTATAACACGATCACTGCATCGGTGGGACTGGCTTTTACGCTTATTACCGGGTTGATCCTGATTCCGCGGTTTGGGTTGGCAGGTGCCGCGATGTCGGCTACAATTTCATATTCCTGTGCTACTTTATACCAGTTTCTGGTTTTTATCCGGATTTCAGGAATTCATGCCAAAGATTTTTTGTTAAGAGGCGCTGAATTCAGGTCCGTCTACCGGTTTTTTGTAACTTTGCCCGAGAAAAATATCAGCCAATGATTCAGCCGGAAACCTACGATGAAGCCAGTATACGTTCACTGGACTGGAAAGAACATATCCGTCTGCGTCCCGGGATGTACATCGGAAAACTGGGCGACGGATCTTCGCCCGACGATGGAATATACGTCCTGATCAAGGAGATCATCGATAATTCCATCGATGAGTTCGTGATGGGCCATGGAAAAACCATAGAAGTCACCATCAAGGATCTCCAGGTTACCGTTAGGGATTATGGCCGGGGAATGCCACTCGGCAAGATCGTGGAATGTGTTTCCAAGATCAATACAGGCGCCAAGTACGATTCTAAAGTTTTCAAAAAAGCCGTCGGTCTGAACGGGGTGGGGGCCAAGGCCGTCAATGGCCTGTCTTCCTGGTTCAAGATACAGGGCGTCAGGGAAGGAATGACCCGTACCGTGGAATTCCGCAGGGGTGAAATGGTTTATGATGAAAAAGAAAAACCATCCGAGCTCCGTTCCGGAACCATCGTTTCCTTTGTTCCGGATGAAGAAGTATTCGGGAAATATCATTTTATTCCGGAGTATGTGCAGAAAATGCTCTGGAACTACGTGTATCTGAATCAGGGACTCACCATAGTTTTTAACGGGGACAAGTTTCATTCTCAAAACGGTCTTCTGGATCTGCTCAACAGCAACATTGACGCGAAGGTGATATACCCGATCATCCGTCTCAGCGAGGGCGATTTTGAGTTTGCTTTTACCCACTGCGAGATGTATGGTGAGGAATATTTTTCTTTTGTAAATGGACAGCATACAACCCAGGGCGGCACCCATCAGCAGGCCTTTCGGGAAGCGCTTGTCAAGACCATCCGGGATTTCTATAAAAAAGATTTTGATACAGGGGATATCCGGGCTTCCCTGGTCGCTGCCCTTAGCATCAAAGTCCAGGATCCGGTTTTTGAATCCCAGACCAAAACTAAACTGGGTTCACAATCCATCGAACCGGGAGGACAATCCATCCGTAACTACGTGATGGATATCG
>JBLNAN010000274.1:0-4505 GCA_050259355.1 Syntrophothermus sp.
AAACCATCCTGAAATCCACGTTTCAGAAAGTACGTCTTCACAAAAGTCCAGGTTGGATCCCCAGGCTCTTTACATACACATCATCTTCATATGAATAAATCTTCAGGGAAGCAGCTTCAGATTCTGTGTAACCAAATACGGGATTGTTGAAGTGAAGAATGAATCTCGCCGGCTCTTCTCCTTTCTCATATTCAAAACTGTACAGGGGATTCAGCCTCAGATCCGTGAAATTATGTTCTTTTGTATCTTCCAGGATGATCCCGATATCATGCTGGAAATTTTCGATATTGACGGCTTCCAGATTGAAAGTCCCTGAATAGCCGGATTTGAAACCCATTTTCACAATGGTGTTCTGGCTCGTGAAATTCCGGATATCTATGGAAAGCGGTGTTTGCTCCTCATCATAGGTAAATACAGAAGGGATGGAATCACTGTTGGAGAATTTGTAGGCATCGTAGTCGTGATCAAAACCTGCTGAGAATCCTTCCGCGAAACGAAGAATGTATTCGTCAGTATATTGTTTACCGCTGGATGTCATCCTCAGAAGGTTTTCGAGCTGGTCGCCCTGTTTGACAAAGACCTGACTATTATGAACCCGGGTGCTGTTGTTTATACTGATGGTGGGTGTACCACTGTTTGTTTTCACGAAATAGCCCTGCATGGCGGGTATATACTGTGATGCAGCTCCCGTCCCGAGTCCGGTACCCCATGAATAAGACTGGTACTGATAGGTGATACCATTGGCCGATGTGAGATAATATGCCACGCGATCCGTCTCTGCCGGCCAGGTCCAGCCCGGAACAACGGATGCGGCGGTGCCCATATCCTGGGCCGATGGATAGGGATTTCCGATCAGGTTCCATCCTCCGCCACCGGAGGCAGTATACGTCATTGTTTTTGAAATGCTGCCGGTGTTGACACGACCGGTGAAAGTTCTTGTTCCCGAGGTTCCTCCGAGCCATACTTCATATCCCCTCATGACCTCAAGCGGCTCACTGGTGCCAATGATCCACGGGCTCCAGTTGTTTGATACTTCTTCCCAGGAGCGAAGAAAGTCACCCAGAAATACACCGGAAACAGCATTTTGCACCGGCGAGGTAAAATAGTGCCAGCTGCTGCCGGTAAAATACCTTTCGATTTTAAAGCTTCCCCCGTTTGAATAACTGATGGTTCCCGTGTTTTTAAATGATCCCGTACCGTATGCACCGGAAGTAATCCATATTCCTGATGCACTCTGAAGGATGGTATTTCCCGAGACAGTAAGCGGATGATCTGCATCGAGTTTCAATCGCCCGTTTTTGTGAATGATCAGGTTCTGAACGCAGCATTCCGTTCCGGCGGTGGTTCCGCTGATCTGGGCTGCCGACACGGAAGTATCCCACACGGACGTATTGACAAACTGTGCCCAGTTGACGGTTCCTCCATACTGGGTCCATCCTGATCCGGCGGAATAAATCCTGGCCATGTACAGATCAGAAAAGTCGTTCCCTTCATAAGAATTAGGGATCGAGTAATAATCCGAGTAGTTGGGACCGGTTCCTGTCGCATACTTCTGATAACCATTCATCGACGCAGTTTTGAACGATATCCCGGCGGTTCCGGTGGAACTGCTCATCACCAGGTAAACGGTCAAAAGCTTTTGCCAACTGCTGGTCACCAGCGCATAAGCTCCGCCTGAGGGACTTTGCCCGTTGAAATTCGTATTGGCAAGAATGGCAATATTGATATTGCCCGAGTTCCAGTTGGCAGTTACACTGTACTTGTCCTGTGGAACAGGAAAGCCATAGGTACCGTCGGTAAAGCCTTCAATGCATGCCGGGGCGATGGTGGTGTTAAAGTTGCCGCTGCTGACATTGCAAATAATCTGGGAAGAATACAAGTAGGTATTACCCAGGCTGGCTTTCATCTGGATATCAAATACCAGGTAATTGGTTCCGGTGGAATAAATGATCCTGGGATCACTAAACCTGAACGAAACCGTCTCTGTTGCCTGAGTCATCGATGCAAGCAACAGTAAGGCAAGAGAAAGTAATAATTTTTTCATTGTTCTAAGATTTTGTCCGATTTTTTAAATAATCACCAGTTTTTGGATCAGATTCTGATCATCTGTTTTTATGTTTATAAAATACATTCCTGCAGGAAGATCACGAACATCGATAAGATGAACATCAGGATCATCGGCCAGGGTTGTAACCAGTTCTTTAACAAGAACTCCATCACTGGAAAAGAAAGCGATATTGATTTTTTTCAGGTTGATGCCGGAACACCTGAGGATAAAAAAATCTTTCGCTGGATTTGGAATGATTTGAAGTTTCGATGCCATCGGATGGGTTGTTTGAGTAATAACAACTTGGTATAAATTCGAGCTATCCGACATACACCCGTCAAGGGTGACAATTACGAAATAGCTTCCATTGTTTTCTGGTAAATAATCCGGCCCGTTGGCTCCTGGTATTGCAACATTGTCGAGATACCATTGATTTCCGCAGCAAGCATCTGAAACCAGTAAATTATTTTCCATATGAATAAATGGCACAGGAGGTTTAGGAGTCACTGTTAAATCTACTGTTCCGTAAGCATGATTAATTCCGTCAGAAACCACCAGATTGTAAGTTGTTGTAACAACAGGACTTATCCCTGGATTGGCCTCTGATGAAGACCATGGCGGGGTGCCCGGGGGGCTACAGGTCCATGAATAGGTATAAAAACCGCTTCCGCCACCCGGGTTGGCAAAAAGCCGGGCAGAATCCGTTTCGCAGATGATGCCGGGCAGCACCTGGGGATTGGCTGTCAGAGGACCACCATAAACTTCTGCAATTACCTCGTCGCTATCAAAGCAGGGTGCTCCGGGGGCCGTGACGGTGACGGTGAAAATGGTGGTATTGTACAAGGAAAATGTTTGAGGATCCTGAACGTCAGGATCAAGAAACGACCCAGCCGGTTCCCAGTGATAGGAACAGCCGTTTCCGGAGCATCCGGATGCATGAAAGGTGGCACAGGTGCCGTAAAGAACACTGGTGTCTGCTCCCGCGTTAGCATGTGGCATAGCCCCTGCGTTTACCGGCAGGGAAGCGAGCAGCCCGTTGCCGCATTCATTCACGGGAAATACCGAAACATTACCGCTGGAAGCTGAATCTGAAAAACTGACAAGAATTTCGGGAGAGTTGTTTCCGGATACGATTGCTGCTCCATTGGGAACCACCCACTGGTAACCCGTAACACCGGGGATGGTATCAATGGAATAGAGAACATTCTGATCGCCCTGACAAACTGCAGCGGGGCCGGAGATAGTTCCGGGGGCAGGCATCATCCCGCAAATACGTCCATTGATGTAATAGGTTGATGTGGGGATATCATTGAGTGTATTTCCCTCTCCATCGGTGTATTTACAGGCAGGACCGTTATCAAACCACGTTAAGGCTGAAGATCCCCCGATATAACTGAATGAATACTGAAAGATCCAGCTGCCGGGTGCAAGCGTCACGGGAGTCATGTTGTACCATCCGATAATGATCCTGTGGACATTGTTTCCCAGATCCATATCCCCGGCGGAAAAGCTGCCGCCAAGCGCGGGGTTTTTGGTACAAGAGAGGTAATGAACAGATGAATAGTCATAATCTATATACAAATTCACGGAAGCGATATTGCTAAATACCGACACGGTAACGGGAACGTAAACCGTTTGTCCCGGAATGGCTGTCGAAACCGTGGCAGCCGTTGTTACCGGAGCATTTTGCGCGGAAAGGTCGTTTCCCAGCAACAATACCAGTATTATGAATAATGACCTGTTCATTTCGCCAGTATTAATTGGGACACGTGCTGACGCGGCCGAAATTGATCATCCAGTAATCGGTATAATCATTGATATAAACCGATCCGTCCATATTAAAATCACCCGGTGTATAAAGGGAATTGCCAAACTGCGGTAACCAGAAGTCGGTGTAATCATCTACATAGACGGAGGAGGATTGATTGGCATCCCCGGCAATCATACCCCATTTGGAAAGAGTTGGATCAATCAGTTTGCAACCGCCGGCCCCCCCGTATACCGGAGCTGAACCCGTGGTAAAATCATACAAGATCCCGGTGCTGGTGACCGATACAGGCAGTGCGCTCATCACCGGAAGATGGTTCCTGTGCCGGACCACTAAATAATAATATCCTCCGGGCAATCCCGAAAAATGAAGATCGCTGGCACCATCAACATCCGTGATCATCCCGTCGCTTTTAATAAATCCCGCACGGCTGGCCACCCTGGATAAGGACCATGGATCCGTTCTTAATTCTACCAGTATCCAGTCAGTCACTCCTGCAGGAATTGAAGTAACCTGTTCGGTGCCGGCATAGTAGAACGGGGATCCCTGGAAGGGCTGGGTCAATGGCAGTACCGAAGAGATTCCGGTGCTCATATTTCCTGAATAATAAGGTCCTTCGAGAAATACCCTGATTTTTGCATTCACCGGGGAAGTGACCGGCGCAGCAGATCCATTGATATAGAAACTGCT